>CAZLJL010000036.1:0-10440 GCA_964559785.1 uncultured Bifidobacterium sp. | reverse complement strand
ATCCGCCGCTGTCGGTCAATGCCGAGCGGCGCCTGATGTGCGATATCAGGCTTGGTGTGGAGGTGCGCGCGAGTTGAAGTGGCGGGTGGTAAGGCGGGCGATGCCGCCACGGACAGGAAGTTCGACCGCAGTGCTGCATCGAACCACCGGCAAGATGACCAAGCCGCTGGTATGCAGACTGGCGCCAAGGGTGGCAGCATCAAACGCTGCGCAATGAGCGGCTGATTGGGTGTGCTCGATCGGCTCCCAGCCAGACGTCGATGCGGTTTGTGCACTGGCGACGCCGCTGTGCGCAATCGCGTGCGTCAGACCAAGCCACTGCGCTAGCAGCAGGCTGAGTACCAGCAACGCGGCCATGAAGGCACGTTGACGATATCGGCGTGGAGCGGCGTGAGTCATTGACGTGAGTACAAACGGAGCCAAAAATGAAAGCGCCACAATACTAGCGCAAAAACGCCAGACAATGGCGAGGTGGCGGCGCTGAAGACCTCCGAGGCGACCGGCCAGAGGCCCCCAACGAGGGGCCTCCAACCATCCTAACGAGGGTTTTTCGGTGGGCGTTTAGTCGCCGTAGAGTTTCTGCTTCAGCTCGCGCCGCTGCTGGGCCTCGAGCGAGAGCGTCGCTGTAGGACGCGCAAGCAGACGCGGGATGCCAATGGGTTCGCCGGTTTCTTCACACCAGCCATAGTCACCGGAATCAATCGACGCGATCGACTGCTGCACTTTCTTCAGCAGCTTGCGCTCGCGGTCGCGTGTTCGAAGTTCAAGTGCGTGCTCTTCTTCAATGGTGGCGCGATCCGCAGGATCAGGCACCAGTACAGTCTCGCGCAAATGTTCGGTGGTTTCGTCAGCGTTTCTTAACAGATCACGTTCAAGCTGCTGCAAGCGGGCTTTAAAGAATGCGAGCTGTGCAGGGTTCATGTAGTCCTTCTCACTCATTTTCAGAATATCTTCTTCGGTGAGCAGGGCGCCATTAGTCGACTTTGATGTCTTGGTTGTAGTTGCCACGTCGCTTGCTTTCATTGCTACGAATCGGTGAATTCTACCCAGAGGCTTGTGGCCAACATTGCTGGCGCACAGTGCTTTCGGGCTTTGGTTTCGAGGCCCACATCATGTCTCCGTGAGGGGCAGGTCGAAATCGGCGGCTATTGTAATCACATTGTTGTCCGGCGAGACAAGGTTTCGGCTATTTTCAGCTAGTTTCATCCAAGGAATTCTTCGATAGGCGAAAAAGGTTTTCAAACTTGCACCGAGAATCAGGCAAGACACTGCGTTAAGCCCTGAGTGAACACTTCTTTTGGCAGGTTTTGCCCGATGAAGACAATTTTGCTGCCGCGCGTCTCATCGGCCGCCCAAGGCGATCCTAGATCGCTGCCCATGGTCTGGTGCACCCCCTGGAAGATCACCTTGCGGGTGGCGCCGCTCATCCACAGCACCCCTTTGTAGCGCAGCATGCGCGGTCCGAAAGCCTGTACCAAACCACCGATAAACTCTTCCAGCTTGGCCGGATCAAACGGTCGGTCGCTGCGGAATACAAAGGCTGCGATATCGTCGGTATGCCTGCCATGAGCATGGCCGTGCGCGTGGTCATGGTCATGGGCGTGATGGTGATGCGTGTGATCATGATCATGAGCGCAATGCTCATCGCAAGCATGGTCATGTGCGTCATCCTTTAGAAAATCTGGGTCAATCTCGAGTTTCTCGTTCAGATTAAAGCCGCGAATATCGAGAATCTCTTCAATCGGCGCCTTGCCGAAATCGGAGCGCATGATCGGCGCGCGTGGATTGATGCGTTTCAGTCGAGCCTCCAGTGCGCTGACGGATTCCGCAGGGCACAGGTCGGTCTTCGATAGCAACATTCGATCTGCAAAGCCAATTTGGCGCTGGGCTTCTTCAAAGCGATCGAGTTGTTCCATGGCGTGGCTGGCGTCCACGACAGTGATGACGCCATCGAGTAAATAAGACAGACCAATGTCTTCATCCATGAAGAAGGTTTGCGCTACCGGGCCCGGGTTCGCCAGGCCGGTAGTCTCGATCACGACACGATCAAACTGCAGTACGCCGTCGCGCCGCTTTTGCGCCAGTTGCCCGAGGCCAGCGATCAGATCTCCACGCACCGTGCAGCAGATGCAGCCGTTACTCATTTCGACAATCTGCTCGTTACTCTCTTGAACCAGAATTTCATTGTCGATGTTTTCTTCGCCAAATTCATTCTCAATCACGGCGATTTTCATGCCATGAGGTTCGCGCAAGATACGGTTCAGTAGCGTTGTTTTGCCTGCGCCAAGAAAGCCAGTGAGGATGGTGGCGGGGATCAGTGCCATGGTGCTCCAAACAAAAAAAGAAGAAATTCGCGTCAGCTTTGTTTTTTTGCGCGCGGGTGCGCAGCGTCATACACCTGCGCGAGTCTTTGGAAATCGAGCGAAGTATAGACCTGTGTCGAGGCAATTGACGCATGCCCAAGCATTTCCTGTACCGCGCGCAGATCTCCCGACGACTGCAGCAAGTGTGAGGCAAACGAGTGGCGCAATACATGGGGGTGTACATCAGCCGGTATGCCAAGCGACTGCGCATGCGCTTTAATTCGGCGCTGCACCTCGCGTGACGAGATACGGTGTCCACGTGCTGACAAGAACAGCGCATTCGCATCGTCCTCAGGTTCGGTACGTACGATCTGCGGCCGAGCGGCTAGCCATTCGCGCAGCGCGGTGATGGCGGCGCTACCAATCGGCACACTGCGGCGTTTGCTACCTTTTCCGGTGACCGTCAATTCACCCGCGTCGAGATCAAGCCAGCTGAGCGACTCATAGCTAGCTGTTTTTATATGCCTCAGGTCCAGGCTGGTCAACTCGGCGACGCGCAAGCCACTTGAGTACAGCAGCTCAAACATCGCCCTACTGCACGCATCGCGGGTGGCGGATGTTTCATCACCACTCACTGCAGACGACACCAACCGCACTGCATCGTCCACGCCCAGCGCCTTGGGCAGTGCCTTGACTCGCTTGGGCGCGCGCACGCCGTCCACTGGGTTTGATACCACCGTCTGGTACAGCGCTAACCAGGCAAACATGCCGCGCCACGCTGACAGCTTGCGTGCAATGGAGCTAGGGGATAAACCGCGTGCGTGTAGCTGGCTGGTGCAGCGTCGAATATCGGCTTGCGTCAGCTTGGCAAGCGGGCGTCCAGACAAGTTTTCGGCGACCAGTAAGGCGAGCTGATCAAGATCGCGCCGGTAATTCTCGAGGGTATGCGCCGACAGCTTGCGCTGGGTCTGCAGGTGCGCCAGATAGCCGGCAATATCTTTGTCGGCACTGGTCACGGCGGTCGCCTTAGTCGATCAGCGGCTGAAGCCGCGCGCTGGCAATATCGCTGATCCGAGCCAGAATATCGGTGGCCAGATCGGCGGCAAATCGCTGCGGGTCCGGTGAGCCTAAAACCATCAGGCCAAAACTGGTCTCGGCACCGGATTTGCGAAGCGGTAGCAGCGCTACTGATTGCATCGACGTTGCATCATCCAGCCAGAGTGTGCCGGGCTGCCGCGCTGCGGCGCCGCATATGGGGTTGCTATGGGTGTCTGCAAACGCACGCGCGTCTTCGTCATCGCTGATGAAGTCCGCATCGGCAAACTCGGCTTTGGTATTCCACAGGCGGATCGTTGCGGCGGGGACGTCAAAACATGATTGGGTCGCGCTGATCAATGCGGCGGGGAGCTCGGAGGGCGATTGTTCAATGAATAGCTGCAGCGTCCATTGGTGCAAGTTCGCCATGATTAACTCGTTGCCGCTGGCATTGCGCATGAAGGCAGCTAGTTTGAGTTCCAGCTGCCGAATCTTGTCGCGCAGGATTTCCACCTGCCGCTCTTGCAAGGAAACGGTACGCCCGCCGAGTGCGGTCGTCAGTCTGAGCCCCGCAACGATGTCTGGATGCTGTTCAAGGAATTCCGGATGCTGTTGCAGATACATTGCAACCGCGTCGACATCGGGCAGTGAGGTCATGGCGTTTTTCAGGTCAGGTAGAAATGGCGCGTCAGTACGCAACGCCGAATAAACTCGTTCGAAGTTTGGCAGACGCAAGTTAGCGTATGGCGGATTTTACCCGTACCGAACCGCCTACCGACAAGCGACAAAAAAACGGCACCCGAAGGTGCCGTGAAGAGAGGAGATTACATTCGCAGAAAACTCTGCAGGCTGAAACCAGACCAGCCTATCCATCAACGACCGCGCGGGTCAGCAATGAATCTTGTGTGAGCCGAACGGCTCGCCCTGCATCAGAACACGTGCCGCAGGCCGAAATTGATAGCCTTGTTGCCGGTGCCAGCCTCAGAGTTATTGCCGACCGTATATCTGGCAGTGCCATCGTTGCTGATGGAGCCATATGCGGCGTACATGTTAGTGCGCTTGGATAACGCATAGGTGTAACCAATGCCCCACTGGTCAGCATCGTTTTCAGCCAGGGCTCCTTGGCCGGCCGCACGGATATAGGAGGCGATAAATTTGTGCGCGCCATAGGGGATGGTGAAGCCGACCAGGTAGTTATCACTCTTGCCCAGAGCAGCCCAGTTGTTATCAGAGTAGGCGCCAAAAATTTTGACAAACTCAAAGTCGTAGTTAGCGGCTAGCAGCGTGCTCCGTACGACAGCTGTGTCGGTAGCGTTATTTTTGTTGTAGTGCGCTAGACGCACGTTCAGCGTTTTGCTGTCATAGCCAATCGACCCGGTGACAACACGATTGGCATCGCTGTTGCCGGCGGTCTCGCCAAATCCATAGCCAATCTCGGCGCTAAAATTTTCAAAGATGGGCGTTGTGTACTTGACCGCATCATTCATCCGGAGTGCACGATCGGGTTCAGCTGCGGCTGCGGGCATCATCAGGTTCTGCGCATTACCCGCAAGTCCCGAGGCGAACGGGTCGGCGATTTGGTTCAGCGTAAGAAAGTAGGAAGTGTATTGGCGGCCCAGGGTAAGCGTGCCGAAATCACCTTGGAGGCCCACGAAGCTCTGGCGTGCAAAGATGGCGCCTTGGTTGAAGCCGCCTCTGTCGGCAGCAATGCCTGTCTCAAGTACGAACAGTGCGTTCAGGCCGTTGCCCAGATCCTCCTTACCCTTGAAGCCAAGTCGGGTACCGGACTGTGCGCCGCTGGTCATCTTGTTACCAGTAGCGGCTGGACCATCAGGCATGCTGCCGAAATCGCGAACCAAGCCCATATCGACGATGCCGTAGACCTCAACTGCCGACTGCGCTTGAGCGGCGCCAGTTAATACGCCGGCCAGTGCCAGCGCGAGATTCAACTTCTTCATTTTTTTCCCCAAGTGAGAGTTTTAGAGCGATCCGCACGAGTCGGATGCGCAAACATTAATTATCGAAATGAAAACAAGGACAACATCGGTTTTGTCAGCTGTTCGCGCTTGGGGCGCTCGTTGCGAGTTTGCAAATGACGTTGTTTTATTGACACTATCTTGCGTTGACGTAGCTGTGGGCAGGCCGCAGAGTTCGAATGTTTTTGTTTTGATAATTCTTCTAGCCTGCCCCCATGGCCAATCGAGAGGAACTGCTGATCATTCGCTCAGCCCGTGCCGGTCACCCACAGGCGCAGCTGGCGCTCGGCAAGCGTTATCTATTTGGCAGCACCAACCTGCCGCAGAGCCACGCGACCGCACTGCATTGGTTGGAGAAAGCAGCCGAGCAAAACCAGCCCGAGGCCTGGATGCTGATCGGCGAACATGTGTCGTTTGCGGTGGCGCGTCAGGTAGAAGATCCGCTACGGGTTGCGCTTTGGTATGAGCGTGCGTTTGAAGGCAAGTCGGCGAGGGCAGGCTTGGTATTTGCGATGCTGGTGTTCAGTTGCTGGCCGCGTGCCGATGACGGGCTGCGTCAGAAGTCCATTCGCGCGTTGAGGGCAGCTGCAGAGGTAGGTATTGCTGACGGGCAGTGGTTACTCGCACAGCAGCTCGGCATGCATGAACTCCTGGCCCACACCCCCCAGGCAATCTCGCCACAAGTTCATCAGCGTCGGGCGCAAATCATCGAATGGGCAGCCAAGGCAGCGCTCGGGGGAATAGCCGAGGCACAGCAAGCGTTGGCCGAATACTGGTGGCAACAAGGTGACCTCACCAAGTTCATGCTGTGGGGACTGCCCATCGCACAGGAGTGGGATCGCAAGGCGCATGGTCCGATGGCGCACCGCTGCAGCTTGGGCAAGGAGCAGTTCACGCTGTTTTTGCGCTGCGCGAAGGCCATCACTGCGCAGCCCGAAGCTAACCTCAGGTTGGCGGAGCGGTACCTCAAAATTGCGGCAGAGGGCGGCGACCCCAAGGCACAGCTGGCCTATGGTCTGTGGGCTGCGCGTATGGATGAAGAAGGCAATCGGATCCGGCGCATGCCGGGTGTTGCGCACTACAAGCGGGCGATTCGTTGGCTCTCGCTCGCGGCTGAAAATGGTGAGTCGGCGGCGTGGTTTGCGATATCGCGCATCTATCTCAAACCGGAATTTTCACGCCGAAGCATAAGTGAGTCACGTCGATGTTTGGAACTGGCGGGTGCGGCTGGGTATCGGGCTGCACAGCTCGAGTTGGCGCAAATTGCCTGGCGCTCACGTCGACTTGACCCGCTTGGAGATGTACGCGCGGTGTACTGGTTGCAGAAGGCGGCGAGTCAGGGCGATACAGAGGCGGCAGCGATGCTGAATAGAATTTCGCCGCCCGTGCGTCGATCAGACTGGGCAACCGCAGCGCGCGCCTCGTTTAACCGCGATATCAGCAGCCAATATCCGTTTCTGGCAGCCCGGGTGGAACTCGCCTATTGGTTCGGTTTGAACCGAGCCGAGGCGTTGTTAATTGATGTCGAAGCCTCGGATCATGGGCACTGTCTCGAAGTTGATATTCGCGAGTCACATCCGCGTAGCCGACGTCGACTGATACAGATACTCACCGGTGAACAAAGACGTGCATTGGAACGTGCAGCGCGAGTATTCGACATCGCGGATACGCGTGGAGAGCACGGACCCGAAGGAAATTACCGACAGCGACTGTATCGATTCCGCAGTATTTTTGGGCAGCAGCGCGGCACGCAAAATCGCCGTGTCTAGGTTTCGGTGCGCTATCTGGGAAGCGAGCTGAGGCAGATAAAAGTGGCGCGCTAAATGTCCAAGCTGCCTTCAAACACGCTGACGGTCGGGCCAGTCAGAAAAACCGGGGCATTGCCACCGAGCCAGGCAATGGTGAGACGACCGCCTCGCGTCTCAACCGCCACTGGCGAATCAAGATCGCCACGCAAAATGCCTGCAACCACAGCGGCACAGGCACCGGTGCCACAGGCGAGCGTTTCACCCGCGCCTCTTTCATAAACACGAAGCTTGATAAGGTGTCGGTCGACGACTTGCATAAAGCCCGCGTTCACACGCCGAGCAAAGCGCGGGTGATGCTCAATCGCTGGGCCGTAGTCGCTCACAGGCGCTGAGTCAACGTCTTCCACCCATTGCACTGCGTGTGGATTCCCCATCGATAGCACGGCGATGTGAATCGGATGGTCGCCAATCATCAAAGGCCATAGTGATAAACCACCCTCAGGGTGGGATTGCAAGCCCTCGGTGTCGAACGGAACGCGTTGCGGTTCCAAAATAGGCGCACCCATGTCCACTGTCACCTGGCCATCATCTTCAAGGCGCGGTGAAATGATTCCAGACATCGTCTCGACTCGAATCTCGCGTTGCTCACTCAGACCTTTTTCGACGACGAATTTGACGAACGCGCGTGCACCATTGCCACATTGTTCAACTTCACCACCATCTGAATTGAAAATCCTGTAGCGAAAATCCACACCCGCTTGTGTCGGACGTTCAACCACGAGGATCTGATCAGCACCGACACCGAAGCGGCGATCTGCGAGTTGCCGACATTGGTCGGAGGTCAAGTTGACTGACTGTCTGACCGCGTCGATGACGATGAAATCGTTACCCGCGCCGTGCATTTTGGTGAACTTCAGCTTCATGGATCAGTCTCGGATTTTTGAATAATTGAAGTGCTGCTTCATCGGGGTAAGTACGCCGCTCGGTGACTGCGTGAACGTCTCCTTAAGCAGGCAAGGCAGTATCTCGCCAGCCACCAACTTGCCGGTGCAAGCGCTAATCGTACACGGAGGGCATGCCTTCGGGCCGGGTCTTGAAGCGTTTATGTGACCAGAAATACTCGGACGGTGCTTGCTGAATCTGGTTTTCAATAAAGGTGTTCATGCGCCGGGTGGCGGCCTCAATATCATCCCCTGGAAAGTTCTCCCACGCCGCATGAAACTTCACGCGCCAGCCTTGGTAGTTGGGCCTGAATTGCGTCGTCACTGGGATCACTTGTCCCTGCGTTGCCGCCGCAAGGCGCGCAGGGGCTGTCAGCGTCGCTGCGGGCACGCCAAAAAATGGCACGAAGATCGACTCACGCGCACCAAAGTCCATGTCGGGCAGCATGAGAAATGGACGACCACTACGCATGGCACGAATAATCGGCTTGATCCCGCCACTACGCGACAACAAGAAGCGATCGGCTTCTTCTTGCGTAGCAAACCTTGAGCGACCTTCGCGCAAAGCTTGATCGAAAACTTTGCTGCGTTGCTGTGTGTAGATCGAGCAGAGTGGTCCCTGCATGGTAATTGCGACGCCTGCCACTTCCAGACACACAAAATGCGGACATAAAAAAATAGTAGGCTGCTCAATCGAGGCCTGGGTCGGTACGAAGGGATCAACTTCTATCAGTCGGCGCAGCCGGTTCGGCGATCCCCACCACAGAATGCCGCGCTCCAGCACACTGCGCGCATAAGCCCGGAAATGGTCACGAGCCAGTGCTTGACGGTCGGCCGCCGAAAGCGCGGGTAGACACAAAGTTAAGTTGGTCAGCGTGATCTTGCGCCGCTCGCGCATGAGTAAAAACAGCAAATCACCCAATGCTTCGCCGATGCGGCCGAGTATCGGTAAAGGCAACCAATGCAATAGCCAGATCACCCCAAGGATCAGGCGCATGTCGTCGCTCCGGGGACAATAAGCGACCGCAACGCTACCAAAATGTAAAGCTCGGGAAGTGGAATCACGGGAGAGAAGCGCAGGGGGCTTTGCTGATTTCGTGCAAGTTGCGTAAAATAACATGCGTTTCATCCGCCGAGTTAACAGACAACTTGCGAGGCGGCCTACAAATTTCGCTAAAGCGTCGCAGGCTCACTGAGTTGACCGCGACATCGTGTTAATCAGTTGTTAGGAGCTTGCATGTCCAACGAGTACTTGTTCACTTCCGAGTCGGTGTCCGAAGGTCATCCGGATAAAGTCGCCGACCAGATCTCTGATGCGATTCTTGACGCCATCCTCGACCAGGATCCGCGCGCTCGCGTCGCCGCTGAAACCCTCTGCAACACCGGTTTGGTGGTGCTGGCGGGCGAGATCACCACGACGGCGAATGTGGACTACATCAAAGTCGCGCGCGATACGCTGAAAGATATCGGCTACGACAACACCGATTACGGTATCGACTACAAAGGTTGCGCGGTATTGGTGGCTTATGACAAACAGTCACCCGACATCGCGCAGGGTGTCGATGAAGGTAAAGGCCTCGATCTCGACCAAGGCGCGGGAGACCAGGGTCTGATGTTTGGTTACGCGTGTGATGAAACCCCTGATCTGATGCCTGCGGCGATTTACTACGCCCATCGCATCGTTGAGCGGCAGTCGCAACTGCGCAAGGATGGTCGACTGCCCTGGCTGCGTCCAGACGCCAAGTCGCAGGTCACGCTGAAATATGTCGACGGCAAGCCGGTTGCGATCGACACCATCGTGCTGTCGACGCAGCATGCGCCTGAAGTCGAGCACAAGCAGATCGAAGAAGCCTCGATTGAAATGATCATCAAGCCAGTGGTGCCCGCCGAGTGGTTGAAGGACACGCGCTACTTGGTGAACCCGACCGGGCGTTTTGTGATCGGCGGTCCGCAGGGAGATTGCGGCCTCACCGGGCGCAAAATTATTGTTGACACCTACGGCGGCGCAGCGCCTCACGGTGGCGGTGCATTCTCGGGCAAAGATCCGTCGAAGGTCGACCGTTCGGCTGCCTACGCGGGTCGTTATGTCGCCAAGAACATCGTTGCCGCCGGTCTGGCATCCAAGTGCCAGATTCAAATCTCCTACGCGATCGGCATTGCCAAACCAACCTCGGTCATGGTGACCACCTTCGGTACTGGCAAGGTCAGCGATGAAAAAATCGAACAACTCGTGCGCGAGCATTTCGATTTGAGACCAAAGGGCATCGTGCAGATGTTGAATCTCTTGCGCCCGATTTATCGCAAGTCGGCTGCTTATGGCCACTTTGGTCGCGATGAGCCGGAGTTCAGCTGGGAGCGCACCGACAAAGCAGCCGCGTTGAAAGCAGCTGCGGGTCTGTAAGATCGACTCAGCGTACGGGCAAGCGAAAAGCGACCC
>CAZLJL010000035.1:0-10483 GCA_964559785.1 uncultured Bifidobacterium sp. | reverse complement strand
CACAGCGGGTTGTAAACCTGCTGCAAAGGTGTCGATGGCTAGGCGGGAGCGCCGCAGGCAGTACATAACGTACGACAAGGCTCTACCAACAACGCCAGCAATTACTCCACAGCGGGTTGTAAACCTGCTGCAAAGGTGTCGATGGCTAGGCGGGAGCGCCGCAGGCAGTACATAACGTACGACAAGGCTCTACCAACAACGCCAGCAATTACTCCACAGCGGGTTGTAAACCTGCTGCAAAGGTGTCGATGGCTAGGCGGGAGCGCCGCGGGCAGTACATAACGTACGACAAGGCGCTACCAACAACGCCAGCGGCACCTTTGCAGCCGGTTTAGGCAGCGAGCGCCTTTTCGATCAGCTTATGCAAGCCCGCCTCATCCGGAATACCCACAAAACGCTTGAGTATGTTGCCGTCTTTGTCGATCAAGAAAGCGGTGGGTGTAAGTTGTACGTCACCGAATGCCTTGGCATTACTGCCATTGGTGTCTAGGGCCACCGTAAACGGCAGTTGTCGCGTCTCGGTATAGTTTTGTACATACTGCGGCGGGTCGTAGCTCATCGCGACGGCGACTAACTCAAAGCCACGTTCGCGGTACTTGTTGAATGTACCGACCAACTGGGGCATTTCGGCGATGCAGCTACCACAGCTGGTTGCCCAAAAATTCACCAGTACGACTTTGCCACGCAGCGACGCGGTGCTGAGCTGCTGGCCATTCAAAGTATTGAAGGTCGCAGTGGGCGCCTGCTCACGTTTGAGCAGTGAAAGGGCGAGAAAAAGAACAACGCCCAGAATCGCGACGATCGACATCGTCTGCAGAATGGTCAGGCCGCCGATGCGGCGCGGGAAATGCTTGGACATAGGTTTATTCGTATGAGCGACAATGATCCGCCATTATAGGCGCGCGGCCGGGACTCGAACCAGCCCAGCCGCGGGATAGGCTTACTTGGCGGGGGCCGAGGTGCGCGATTCCTCGGGAGATGACTTGGCCTTCAGCTCAAGCAGCTCATCCTCGCTGATGTACTCGAACAGCTTGACCACTTTGCGGATATTGTTCGCTGCGTTACGCGCCACCTCAGCACCCAGCTTGGCTTCACGCTGGGTTACGCGCCCCATCAGATAAACCACACCGCGATCGGTATGTACTTTAAAAGCACTGATATAGAGATCTTTGGTATCAATGATCGCCGCCTTGACCTTACTGGTGATCAGTAAATCATTGGAGCGCGCACTTATGGAGGATACCGGTGCGACAACAAGATCATTTTCGATTTTTTTCGGATCCACCAAGGTTGCGATCTGTGCCTCAACATCCGCTTTCATTTTTTCATCGGCCACTTCGCCCGTCAAAACTACCATGCGGTTATAGCTGGTGACGGCTACCCTGCCTTTATCACCGGTAATCTTGTTAGCGCGGCCCTCGCCCTTTAGCTCTATGGTTTTGTCGTCAGTTTGTGTACCAATCGAGCGGCGATCAACTGCTGCCATCGATCCCACGGCAGTCGCTCCCACCACCAGAGGCAAACAGCCTTGCAGACTAGCGCAGAGCGCAGCGCCGAGTGCAAGCCCCAGTAGTGGACGGTTGATGGCCGTCGATAGTGCTAGTTTCATTCGGTATCTCCTCCAAAAAGCGCGACATCAATGCCGTCGCAAAGACAGTGAATAGTCAACAAATGCAGCTCTTGAATACGCGATACCCGCTGGTGAGGTACGCAAATATGAACATCCACATCGGTCAGGATACTGGAGAGAGCGCCGCCGCCATTACCGGTCAGCGCTACGACGCGCATATCTCGCTCTTGTGCCGCTTCGACCGCGGCGACCACATTGCCTGAATTACCGGAAGTCGTGATCGCCAGTAGTACATCACCTGCCTGCCCGAGTGCTTGCACCTGTTTCGCGAATATCTCGTGATAGCCGTAGTCATTACCTATCGCCGTGAGCACGGAAGTATCGGTGGATAAGGCAATGGCGGGCAAAGGCAAACGCTCACGTTCGAAGCGTCCGACCAGTTTTGCCGCAAAGTGCTGACTATCCGCGGCCGAGCCACCGTTGCCACAAGCAAGAATACGGTTGCCATTCGAGAGTGCAATGAAGATTAATTCGATCGCCTCCGCAATCGGCTGGGCGAGCGAAGCAGCGGCCTGACGATTTAACTCGGCACTTTCTCGAAACTGGTCGAGTATTCGTTGCTTGCTCATAAGCGGGATTATAAAGCTGAGCCCGCCCTAGGGTCGGCCGTGGCTTTCATCAAATGGGGAGATTAAGCACTGAAAATATGACGAAGCCATGTTAATGCTTCACCATCAATACACACCGCATCGAAACGACAGGCGGATGTATTGGGATACTTTTGCAGGAAAATCTGGGCGCTATGCCACAGCCGAGCCTGCTTCAATGGGGAAATGCTGGCTGCCGCACCGCCAAATTGCCGACTACGGCGCTGCCGAACCTCGACAAAAACCAGCGTCGCGGCATCACGCATAATCAGATCAATCTCGCCACGACGACTACGAAAGTTCCGTTTTATCAAAATCAGCCCTTGGGCTTGCAGATATGCCAGCGCGCGATCCTCGGCAAGTCGGCCTGATGCTGTAGTGCAGTGCTTCATTGATGCGCTAGGGTGTTTTGTACAATATGGCAAGCTGTCGCTTCCGACCTCGGTGCGTGGCGAGTTCTCATTGGTCTCTTATGTCATCTCAGCTCTCGCCCCACCTGATCGCACTACTCGAGTCACTCGCGGAAGAAATCACGCTGCAGCGTTTTCCGGCGGGCGCATTGTATGTGGTTGCGACACCGATTGGTAACCTGGGGGATATCAGCGTTCGGGCATTGAGCGTACTTGAGATGGTCGATGCGGTGGCCTGCGAAGATACGCGCAACACCGGTCAGCTGATGAAGCGCTACGGCTTATCCAAGCCACTCATCACCACGCACCAGCATAACGAGGCTGAAGCGGCCCAAAAAATTATCGAAAGACTTCATCGGGGTGAGCGCATTGCGCTGGTGTCGGATGCGGGTACGCCAGCGATTTCTGATCCGGGTACCCGCGTGGTGGATGCTGTCATCAACCAGGGTCTGACCGTGGTACCGATTGCTGGACCGTCGGCAGCTGCTGCTGCGCTCTCCGGCAGCGGCTTGTCGGGCGAAGGCTTTCATTTTTTCGGCTTTCTGCCATCGAAAGATGCGCAACGCGATTCAGCATTACGGTCGCTGATCGACTCACCGGCCGTGCTGGTGTTTTATGAAGCACCGCATCGGGTGCTTGATACGGTTAACGCAATGCGGCGTTTATTCGGTGATCAGCGACGCATTGTGATTGCGCGCGAGCTGTCTAAGCTATTCGAACAAATTCATCGTTGCGCGTTATCAGAGGCACATGAATGGCTTGCCGCAGATGCAAATCGTCAACGGGGCGAGTTCGTGCTTTTAATTGAGGGCGCGAACCGCGGGGATATAGATACGGACAGCATGCTTGAGGCACGCCGTTTGTTGACCATACTGCTGGAAGAATGTCCTGTCAGCCAAGCCGCTGCGCTGGCTGCAAAAATCACTAACATCAAGAAAAACAAACTATATGCAATGGCGTTGGAGATTGCCAATCCGCCATCCTGAGCACTTTAAGACGATGACGCAGGGTGTGATAACACCAGCTGTACCAGCTAGATTGTACGAGTAAGTTAGCGCTGTACTACCGTGGTCTGGATTTGTGCTGCGCCCTGTAAATGGCGTGCTGCATCGGTCGCCAGTCCTCGGCTGGTGAAAGGCCCGCTGTGTAATCGGTACCAGCCACCGCTCTGAACGATCACGGGTTGTGGAAGATGACTTGGCCACGCTGTCAGTACCCGATCCCGCATCGTGCGCGCATTCGCCTCATCCGTATAGGCGCCGAGCTGCAGGTAAAAAGCAGGCTCGATGGCTTTGGTGGCCGGGTCAGAAGGAGCGGACTGCGGTATTGCCGATGCAATCGGATCATCGGTCGGTTTTCTAGCTAGCTCTGCGCTGGAGGATGCCCGCTTGGCTGCCTGCAGTCGGGCAATGTCATCGGGAAGCAAGCGCTCCACTTCAAGCTCTGCGCTGCCGCCGCGAATAATGTCGAGCTTGAGTGCTGCGGTGTATGAGAGATCGATGATGCGCGATGCCAAAAACGGGCCACGGTCGTTGATGCGAACGATTACTTGCTTACCGTTGCGCAGATTCGTGACACGCGCATAGGACGGTATGGGGAGGATCGGATGAGCCGCGGTCATAGCGAACATATCGTAGATCTCGCCAGAGGCAGTTTTACGTCCGTGGTATTTCCTGCCATACCAACTGCCAGCGCCACGCTGTACGAAAGGGCGCGCATCATTGATTGGTACAAAGGTTTGGTCCAACACGGTGTAAGGCTTGCTCGGTCCGCGAAGGTAGGGCTCAACTTTGGGTTCGGCGTCAGGCGTGTCGAGCAGCCCTGGCGGCACTTGCTCGGGCGGTCCATCGTCTTGATAGTAGGCGCCCGGGCGTTTTGGCGGGGCAGTTACAGGCGCACTGGCGACTGGCGGCGGCACCTGCTCTCGAACTACCCGTTCGTCGCGAGTGGGGACGTCGATGGTGCTGCAACCGGAAAGTACCGCCACGAGTGCCAGCCACCCCAGACAGGTCATCGACAATCGCAGCGAAGCCAATCGCATCTCAGGTCTGAACTAACTTGCGATGGCGCTGTATGCTCATCAAGGTGCCAACGGCTAACGACAAGGTCACGAATGCCGTGCCACCGTAGCTCATAAAGGGCAGGGGTACACCGACGACCGGCAGTATCCCGCTGACCATACCCATGTTGACGAACGCATAAACGAATATCGACAGCGTAATCGCGCCGGCCAACAGCCGGGAAAATAGCGTGGGGGCGTTTGCCGCGATCAAGAGTCCACGTCCAATCAGCATCAGGTACAACACGAGCAGCACAGCATTACCGAGCAATCCGAACTCTTCCGAAAACACGGCAAAGATGAAATCGGTGGTCCGTTCAGGAATGAACTCGAGGTGTGCCTGTGATCCATTCAACCAGCCTTTTCCGATCAATCCGCCAGAGCCAATCGCAATGGTTGATTGAATAATGTGGAAGCCTTTACCAAGCGGATCAGACGTCGGGTCGATCAAGGTCATTACGCGCCCGCGTTGATAATCGTGCAGCATCGACCACACCAGCGGCAAGCTGGCAAGCCCACTAATCATCATGCCGATGATTAAGCGCCACGATAATCCCGCCAGGAAGATGACAAAAAATCCTGATGACAAGACCAGCATCGCCGTACCCAGATCGGGCTGGCGCAGAATAAATGCAACCGGTGCCAATACGAGCACGCCGGCCACCAGAAAATCGCGCCAACGGATCATGCCTTCTCGCTTTTGAAAATACCACGCGAGCATAAGTGGCAGCGCAAGCTTCATGATTTCCGATGGTTGGATAATCAAGCCCACATTGAGCCAGCGACGGGCACCATTTTTAACTAAACCGAACATGGCAACAGCCAATAACAACCCCAAGCCGACCAGATAAATCGGCAGCGCAAAATGCATCAGCTTTTGTGGTGGTATTACTGCAGCAACCCACATCACCATAATGCCGATAGCGATGTTGCGAATATGTCCTTCGAATCGCCCTGGATAATCCATAGCCGCTGAAGCCACTGCAAGACACCCCAGCAGCATGATCAGGCCGACGATAATCGCTAGTGAGCGATCAAAAATCAGTAGCCGACGCTTGATCGATTCAATGATCATGCTTCGGGCGCTATCAGCATAGGACAGCATCACGGCACGCTCCTTTGATTATTCGTCTTCACTGCCCCTGCCGCATTATTGGTGGGCGGTGCAATTGCTGGTTTGCCTGCGTCTGGTTTGCTTGCGTCTGGTTTTTTCGCTTCCGGTTTGTTTGGATCGGCTTTCAGGCTCTCTGGCTTGCTACCGCCCGCCTTGTTCGCCTCTGGCCGGCTGGCCTCAGGCTTGCCGAGTTCAGGCTTGTCCGCTTCCGGCTTTTTGCCTTCTGGTTTGCTGGCTTCAGGCTTGCCAGGTTCTGGCTTGTTTCCTTCAGGTTTTTTATTCTCTGGTTTGGGCGCATCTGTGCGGGTTTGCGCGTCGGCTGCCACATCAACTTTCGCTACCGGTTCATCAGGGCGCTTCCCCAGCAAATAGTAATCGATCGCCAAACGCGCAATCGGCGCCGCAGCCGCAGCGCCAAAGCCTGCATTCTCAACAATCACGGCAAGGGCTATCTTGGGCTTATCCGCTGGAGCGAAAGCGATGTAGAGCGAGTGGTCACGCAAGCGTTCGGCGATTTTGCTGGCATCGTATTTGACGGTTTTACTCATCGCCGCGGCTTGCGCGGTACCAGTTTTACCGCCCGAGATGTAGGGCGCCGTTGCGAAGGAGCGCGCCGAGGTACCTTCTTTGGTCACACCGATCATGGCACTTTTCACGAAGTCGATGTTTTCCTGCCGCAGCGGAATGCGATAGCTCTCTTTCGGTACCGTCAGCTTGCGCGCTTTGGAGTTTGGATCTTCGATGGTCTTCACCAAGTGCGGCTTCATCACAACGCCGTTGTTTGCCAGAGTCGACACAGCGTGTGCGAGTTGTATCGGTGTGAAAGAGTTGTAGCCCTGACCGATACCGACGGAAATCGTCTCGCCCGCATACCACTTCTGCAACTCGGGTCGCTTGAAGGTCTTGCGCTTCCATTCTTGCGACGGCAATACCCCACGTCGCTCGTTTTCGAGATCAATGCCGGTCAGCTGCCCAAAGCCAAAAGGCTTCATGAAGTCATGAATCGAATCGATACCTAAGTCATTCGCCAGCACGTAGTAGAAGGTGTTACATGACTGAACGATCGACTTGTACATGTCGACACGACCGTGCCCACCTTCTTTATCGTCACGAAATTTGTTATTACCAAACCAGAAGTAGCCCGGATCGGAAATCGCCATTTCCGGTGTGCGCTTGCCCAGCTCGAGCGATGCAAGCGCCATGTAAGGCTTGAAGGTCGAGCCCGGTGGATAGGAACCAATCAGCGGCCGGTTCAGCAGCGGCTTGTCGAGTGAGGTATTGAGCTCTTCCCAACTCTTGGAATCAATACCTTCGACAAACAGGTTGGGGTCGAAGGTGGGCATCGAGACATAGGCCAGCACATCACCGGTGGATGGTTCAATCGCTACCAACGCCCCGCGCCGATCGCCGAAGGCTTTCTCAATGATTTTCTGCAGCTCAATATCAACCGACAGGATCAGATTGTTGCCTGGCGTTGGCGTATTACGTGAAAGCGTACGGTTGGCACGACCACCCGCCGACACTTCGATCTCATCATAGCCAGTGATGCCATGTAACTCACGCTCGTAGCTTTTCTCGATACCTTCTTTACCGATGTACTCAGTGCCACGATAGTTGGCCGCATCTTCGCTCTCTTCGAGCTTCTCTGCTTCCCGCTTGTTCACACGGCCGATATAGCCAATCATATGAGAAGCCGTCTGACCCAAAGGATACTGACGGAATAGACGGGCCTGGATGTCAACGCCAGGGAAGCGATACCGTTGCGCGGCGAAGCGCGCTACCTCTTCATCTGTCAGACGGGTACGGATCGGCAAACTCTCGAAGGACTTTGATTCTTCCATCTGACGACGGAAGCGTTTGCGATCTTTTGGCTGGATATCGACGATCTTCGCCAATTCATCAATCACGGTGTCGAGCGGGCGATTGATTTTGTCTGGCGTAATTTCCAAGGTATACGCAGAATAATTGCGCGCGAGGATGACTCCATTGCGATCGACGATCAGTCCACGGTTTGGTACCGCGGGCACCACCGAGATACGGTTACTCTCTGCACGCTCGTAATACTCGCTGTGGCGGATCGCCTGTAGCCACACGAACCGCAGCATCAACAAACCGAAGCAGGTCAGCACCACCACGCCGGCCACCGACAGGCGCAGCCGGAACAGCTGTATTTCCCGTTCGGTATCTTTGATTTCAGTCACGGCGAGGGCCTACGAGACACAGACATGACAGACGATGGCATCAGATCGGGCGCGTATCATCGCGATCGACGGCGCGGCGCTGTGGCGCCAACAGCAGCCAACAGACAATTGGCCAGACTGCGGTCGAAACCAAACTCTGCACAAAGTAGCTCCAACCCGGCGTCTTGCCGGTCACCGCCAGCTGGACCAGTACCTGCACAACCTGCATCACCAATAACAGCGGCATGACATGCAGCGCTTGTACCGTTGCACGAAACCAGAGAACGCGCCGGTGGATCGTAATAGCGAAATAAGACAGCAAGGTGTAGGCCAGTGCGTTCTCGCCCAGCAGGGAGGCGCTATGCACATCCATCACCAGCCCCATCAGGAAAGCGATTCCGATACCTACTTTGCGCGGCTGGTAAATGCTCCAGAACACCAGCGTCAGGGCCACGAAGTCAGGCACCCAATTCCAACTACCCCAGGGGAACAGGTTCAGAAAAAACGCCGCTATCAGGCTGAACGCGATGAACGCCGGGTTGACCGGTAGCAGAATGTTTTCACGATCCATCATTACTCAGCACCCTCCTTGCGCGCTCGCCGAGGACGATCGGCGTTCGTATTCTCCGACGGCGGTAGTGGCGGCATTGCCGCTAGATCACCGAGTAGCACCAGTAATTGCCGGTGACGCGAAACGCCCGCTGAAGGCTGGCACAAGATGCGCGCGAAGGCGTCAGATGTCTTGGTGTCGACCGTCATCACGGTCGCCACCGCCAGACCCGCTGGGTACACGCCGTCGATGCCGGATGTCGTAAGCACATCACCCGGCTGAATGTCGGCATTCGATGCCATGAAACGAAGTTCTAGCTCACCCGTTTGACCACGGCCATAGGCAACACTACGCACACCACTACGCAATACTTGTACGGGAATCGCATGCTCCTTGTCGGTGAGCAGCGTAATCTCGGAGGTGAACGGAAACACGCGGGTCACCTGACCCACCACACCGAGATCATCAATCACAGGATGCCCCGGCTTGATGCCATGAGAATCACCGCGGTCGATAATGACCTTGCGCGAGAAAGGATCGCGAGCGTCGTACAGAATCTCGCTCATCACGGTCTTTAGCTGGATGCGCTCGGATGCGTCGAGTAGTTTGCGCAGGTAGGCATTTTCTGCCTGTAGCTGATGACTTTGCTGCAGTAGTTGCGCGTTGAGTACTTGCTGCTCGCGCATCTGTCGGTTCTCGTCTTTCAGCGTGGAGAGTGAGGAGAAATAATCGGTGGTGGCAAAAAACGCATCGCGCGGCAGCATCGCAACCACCTGCACCGGATATAGCGCGACGCCGACTGCTTGCCGGATCGTCGCGAGCGCTTTAAAGCGCGAGTCCGCCATCAGCAAACCGACGGCAATCAGCGCAAACAGCAGCATCTTCGCGCGTGCCGACGCACCTTGCTTAAACAGTGGTGGTGGACTGTATTCCATCAAACGCTAGGGCTGTGGAGAGACTCGGCAGCCAAAAGATTTAGCGGCGCCGAGACTGACTCGGGAACTGACGGGGGCCGCTTGCAGCTCACTATCGCGCGGCCCTTCACTTATTCGTAGGAGAACAAGGAACCGAGCTTGTCCATGCGCTCGAGCGCCATGCCGGAACCACGCACCACGCAAGTGAGCGGATCTTCGGCGACTAGCACGGGCAGGCCTGTCTCTTCCATCAGCAGGCGGTCGAGGTCGCGCAGCAGCGCGCCACCACCGGTCAGCATCATGCCCTTCTCGGCAATATCAGCACCGAGTTCAGGTGGCGTCTGCTCGAGTGCATTCTTGACGGCTGACACAATGCTATTCAGCGGATCCGTCAACGCCTCCAGTACTTCATTACTGGAGATGGTGAAGGAGCGCGGGATACCTTCGGACAGGTTACGGCCTTTGACTTCCATCTCGCGCACTTCGGTGCCCGGGAAAGCGGAGCCGATTTGCTTCTTGATGGTCTCAGCGGTTTGCTCGCCGATCAACATGCCGTAGTTGCGGCGGATGTAGTTGACGATCGCCTCGTCAAACTTGTCGCCGCCCACACGAACCGAGCCTTTATAAACCATGCCACCGAGCGAGATGATGCCGACCTCGGTCGTACCGCCACCGATATCGACCACCATCGAGCCGGTCGCCTCGGATACCGGCAAGCCCGCACCAATCGCAGCTGCCATCGGCTCTTCAATCAAGAACACTTGAGATGCGCCAGCACCCAGCGCAGATTCACGGATCGCGCGGCGCTCAACTTGGGTCGAACCGCAAGGTACGCAGATGATGATGCGCGGCGATGGTTTGAATAACTTCGTGTCGTGCACCATGCGGATGAACTGCTTGAGCATCTGCTCGGTGACGGTGAAGTCAGCGATCACGCCGTCCTTCATTGGTCGGATTGCCTCGATATTGCCGGGCACTTTGCCGAGCATTTGCTTGGCTTCTTTACCGACCGCCTGAATGTTTTTCTTGGCGTTCGGGC
>CAZLJL010000034.1:0-10841 GCA_964559785.1 uncultured Bifidobacterium sp. | reverse complement strand
TCGAGATCGACAGCGAGCGGGATGGCATTCAAAGGCGTGTCCTTCTGGGGGTGAGCGGCTGCTTGCGCCAACTCGCGCGAGGGTATTTTAATTCAGCAGCACAATATGAATCGGCGCCCTGGACGCTTCCAGCATCGGCATCCGTCACTCTAGTCCTGCATGGATCGTCGGGACTTGCTCAGCGCTGAACCGCGTCAACTACAGCTAAAGCGGTCATATTCACGATACGACGGACTGTCGCCGATGGCGTCAGAATATGCACCGCCCGCGCGCAGCCAAGCAGCACCGGACCAATCGCGATACCACCACCAGCAGTCATCTTCAGCAGGTTATAGGCAATATTGGCAGCATCGATATTGGGCAGCACCAGTAAATTCGCGTCGCCTTTTAGCAAGGTGTCGGGCATCACCGATTTCAGCAGGTGTGCGTCGAGTGCTGTATCGCCGTGCATCTCGCCATCGACCTCGAGATCGGGCGCACGCTCACGGATTAAGGCTAATGCCTCCCGCATCTTGATTGCCGACTCACTATTGCTGCTACCGAAGTTAGAGTGCGATAAAAGCGCAGCACGCGGATGTAGCCCGAAGCGTCGCATTTCTTCGGCCGCCATGATCGTGATCTCGGCGATCTGCTCGGCGTTCGGATTCTCATTGACATGGGTATCGACCAGCACAATCTGTCGGTCATGCAGCACCAAGGCATTCATCGCGGCGTAGGTGTTCACACCGGCGCGTTTACCCAAGATCATGTCGATGTAATGCAGATGCAGATCGGTGTTGCCGTAGGTGCCGCAGATCATGCCATCAGCATCACCCTTGTAAATAGCCATGGAACCAATGAGCGTATGGCGGCGGCGCATCTCCAGCTTCGCCCATTGCTCGGTCACGCCTTTACGGCGCGTCATCGCCAGGAACGTCTCCCAGTAGGAGCGGTAGCGATCATCCCGCTCAGGATTAATTACCTCGAAATCGTGCTCTGGCCGAATCCGCAATCCGTAACGTTGTATGCGCTGCTCAAGCACCGCGGGGCGACCCACTAAAATCGGCTTGGCCAAATCCTCATCGAGCACGACTTGTACCGCGCGCAAGACGCGCTCTTCTTCGCCCTCGGCAAACACAATGCGCTTCTTCTCGGGTGGCGCTTTCTTCGCGATGGCAAACACCGGCTTCATCACGGTACCGCTGTGATAAACAAACTGCTGCAGGCGTTCCATATAGGCCGCCATGTCCTTGATTGGACGCGCGGCCACACCCGCTTGCTCAGCCGCGATGGCGACTGCGGGCGCAATCTTCAGCATCAGCCGCGGATCGAATGGTTTCGGAATTAGGTAGTCCGGCCCGAACGACAGATTGGTGACACCGTAAGTTGTTGCCACCACATCCGACTGTTCTGCCTGCGCCAATTCGGCAACGGCGTGGACGGTGGCAATCTCCATGCTGCGCGTGATAGTGGTAGCGCCGCAGTCAAGCGCACCCCGAAAAATATACGGGAAGCAGAGCACGTTATTGACTTGATTCGGGTAATCCGAACGTCCGGTCGCAATCACGGCGTCGTCACGTACTGCGCGCACCTCTTCCGGCAAAATCTCCGGTGTGGGGTTAGCCAGTGCCAGCACCAGTGGCCTGGGTGCCATCTGTCGCACCATCTCCTGCTTCAACACACCCCCAGCCGATAAACCCAGAAAAATATCGGCACCCGGAATCACTTCCGCCAGTGTGCGTTGTTTGATGTCTTGCGCAAAGCGTTCTTTGTCCGGATCCATCAACTCGGTGCGACCTTTGTAGACCACGCCCGCCAGGTCGGTCACGATGATGTTCTCGATCGGGAAACCGAGGTCAACAATCAGGTCAAGACAGGCCAGCGCCGCCGCACCCGCACCGGACACCACCATCTTGCAATGTTTGATGTCTTTGCCAACCACCTTCAAACCATTCAAGATAGCGGCGCCAACAATGATCGCGGTACCGTGCTGATCATCATGGAACACCGGTATCTTCATCCGGCTACGTAATTTGCGCTCGATATAAAAGCACTCAGGTGCCTTGATATCTTCCAGATTCACCCCCCCGAAGGTCGGCTCAAGCGCGGCGATGATGTCGCACAGCTTGTCGGGATCAGTTTCGTTCACCTCAATGTCGAATACGTCGATACCGGCGAATTTTTTGAAAAGCACACCCTTGCCTTCCATCACCGGCTTTGCAGCCAGCGGGCCGATATTGCCCAGGCCGAGCACTGCGGTACCGTTGGTAATGACTGCGACGAGGTTACCGCGCGCGGTGTAGCGAAACGCATTCGCGGGGTCTGCCGCGATTTCTTCACAGGCTGCAGCCACCCCAGGGGAATACGCCAGTGCGAGATCGCGCTGATTGGTGAGTTGCTTGGTGGGCGTGACGGCGATTTTGCCGGGGGAAGGAAACTCGTGATACTCAAGCGCGGCCTGACGAAATTGCTGGCGCGCTTGCGCGGGGGTGTCGTGGGAATCCATGCGGGGCAGCTCTCGGCATGCTGTCTATTCGATGCCTTGATTCTAACAGACCGAGGTAGGCCAAACCTCGATGACAGGCGGCGATTACCGACAAAACTACGGGCAAACTCGCTTACCAACAATGTGGCCAATAGGCCTTCTGTACAATCGATAACATGCCTTCGGAATTCGACTTAATCGCTCGCTACTTCACCCGACCCACACGTAGTACGGGTGTGGTGCAACTAGGTGTGGGTGATGATTGCGCGCTGATTACGCCACCGGCAAATGAGTCTCTCGCAGTGTCGACAGACATGCTGGTTGAAGGTCGGCACTTCCTGCCCGACGCTGATCCGGAATCACTGGGACACAAAGCCCTCGCGGTCAATCTGTCCGACTTAGCCGCCATGGGTGCGCGACCACTGGGCTTCAGCCTGGCACTCGCGCTTCCGTCTGCCGACGAGACCTGGCTGGCGTCATTTGCGCGCGGCTTGTTTGCGCTGGCAGATACCGAGCAGATTGAACTAATCGGCGGCGACACCACTCGCGGCCCGCTGACTATTTGCATCACGGTCTTTGGAAGCGTACCGATCGATCAAGCACTTCGTCGAGACGGTGCGCGCGCCAATGACGATATCTGGATCTCTGGCAGCTTGGGCGATGCACGTCTTGGGCTCGATGTATTGATGCGACAGCGCAAGCTATCCGCAACTGATTCAGCGATAGCGCTGCAGCGACTACATAGACCCTCGCCCCGCCTATCGCTCGGCTTGGCGCTACGTGGCGTGGCGAGTGCAGCAATTGACATCTCCGATGGTCTGATCGGCGACCTGGGGCATATTCTGCAGCGCTCGAACGTTGGCGCTACCGTTGAAGCTGATGTATTGCCGATCGGTAGCGCGCTACGCTCGCAAGATCAGCAGACCCAGTATGAGTTTGCGTTGACGGGTGGCGATGATTATGAGCTGTGCTTTTGTGCGCCCTCCTCACAACGTGATAGCGTGCTCGCTGCTGCACAGAGCGCTGGCGTCGTAGTAACGTGTATCGGGCAGATAAGCGAAGCGTCCGGTTTGCGTGTACTTGATGGTGCCGGCAAACCCCTCGAGCTGCGTTCAAAGTCCTTCGATCATTTTTCAACCCCATGAACATTACGCCCACTGAAAAAGTCGAGGCGACTGAACCCGCCTACCCTACCAGGCGGGTGCCAAGCGTGAAGTTCATGCTCGCGCACCCATCCCATTTTTTTGCACTGGGTTTGGGTAGCGGTTTGTCGCCGATCATGCCCGGTACTGCCGGCACGCTGTTTGGTTGGCTTTGCTTTCATCTGCTAACCGATCAGTGGCCTGAAGTTTTCACGCCTAGTGTGTGGGCGGCGATTATCGTGATTGGCTTCATTATTGGCGTGAAGATGTGCGACCGCGCTGGGCGAGCTTTGGGTGTGCCGGATCATGGCGCGATTGTGTGGGATGAGATCATCGCTATCTGGTTGGTATTGGTGCTTGTAACGCCTTGTAGTTTTGCGGCCGAGCTAGGCGCAGTACTCATATTCAGATTATTTGATATGGCGAAGCCGCCACCGATCCGCCAAATTGAGCGCCGTTATAAAGGCGGATTCGGCGTCATGATCGACGATATCCTTGCCGCATTTTTTACTTTGCTCGTGATTGCCCTGTACCGTTTCTGATAGGCGCTTCCGGTAGCCGAGTTTTTCTGAGTACATTTAATGCAAACCGCTAGCGTCATCACGTTGTGGAGATTTCTGCCATGAATAATGCTGAGCAAACCGAGTACGCACTTGCCGAAGAAATTGGCACAGTGCTGAAACAAAAGCGCTGGCTGCTCACGACCGCAGAATCGATTACTGGGGGCAGCATCTCTCAGTGCATAACAGATATTGCTGGCTCATCCGAATGGTTTGATTGCGGCCTGGTGACGTATTCCAATGCCTCAAAAACTGGTTTTCTGGATGTGCCCGAGGCCTTGATCGCGCAATTTGGCGCAGTCAGTGAAGAAGTCGCCGCCGCTATGGCAACTGGCGCGCTGGCTAATAGTGACGCAAATGTCGCGCTCTCCACTACCGGGATCGCTGGCCCGACGGGCGCCGTACCCGGCAAGCCCGTGGGCACGGTCTGCTTTGGCTGGACCAATGGCAAAAAGGTCGTTACTGAAAGACTGGTATTTCAGGGTGACCGTCATGCAGTGCGCATGCAAACCACCGTGCATGCGTTGCAGGGCTTGCTGAGGCTGCTACAAAGCTCTTGAGTGCAATGTGAGTGCAATGTAAGTTCATTGCCAATAGCATCTGGACCCCGGCCTACGCCCGGGTGACGCATCAAAGGCAATCGCTTCGTATTGATAGCTACTGCCACACACAATGTCATTCTGGCGAAAGCTGGAATCCAGTCACGCTAACTATTTATCGGTTGCGATAAACATTGATCGCATCGCGCGTTTCCTTGGCCACCCGCGCCGCGGCATCGGCAAAGCCCTCACCATCTACCGCCTTGGCATACAAAATTGCACGTGATGAATTGATCATCATGCCCATGCCATCCGGGGTCTGACCAGCGAGCACAGTCGCTTCGATGTCGCCGCCCTGAGCACCAATACCCGGCACCAACAGCGGCATTGCGCCAACGATTTTTCGCACTTCAGCAATCTCTTCCGGAAAGGTCGCCCCCACCACCAGTGCGCACTGACCATGACGATTCCATTGCTGCGCTACTAGTCGCGCGACATGTTGGTACAGCGGCTTTCCATCGACTTGCAGTGCTTGCAAGTCTGAGCCGCCTGGATTGGATGTGCGGCATAAAACAATCAGCCCCTTCTCGTTCCATTGCAAATAGGGCTCGATTGAATCGAAGCCCATATACGGATTCACTGTCACCGCATCGGCCTTGTAGCGCTCGAATGCCTCGCGCGCATACTGCTCGGCGGTAGCGCCAATATCCCCGCGCTTGGCGTCCAATACGATGGGAATATCAGGGTAATGTTGATTCAAGTAATCGCAAATCGCTTGCAGTTGGTCCTCGGCAGCGAGCGCGGCGAAGTAGGCAATTTGCGGTTTGAATGCGCAAGCGTAACTCGCAGTCGCGTCGATGATGGCGCGGCAGAATTCAAATACCGCATCCGATCGTCCTTTCAACACGCCTGGAAACCGCGCGATATCGGGGTCGAGCCCGACACACAGCAAGGAATCATGTTGGCGGATCGCATTCGCGAGTTTAGTGGTGAAGGTCACAAGGTTTCAGTGTTGAGCTAGGGCGGAGTGGCATTGTAGCCTGTCGTGTTATTGTGCCGCCCCATGCATCAACTGACCCGCAAAGATCTCGTCCTGCTGGGATTCCTGATCCTGTTCTGGGGCCTCAACTGGCCTGTCATGAAAGCCAGCGTTCATGATTTCCCACCTCTGAGTTTTCGTAGCTTGTCCATGATCGGCGGCTTGGCAGCGATTGCATTGATCGCCAAGCTCCAGCGGGCATCGCTACGCATTCCGCCCGGTCAGGTTATGACCGTGGTGAAGCTGGCGATTCCGAATATGTTGATCTGGCACGCTTGCATCATCATCGGCGTCAAGATGCTGTCGTCGGGGCGTGCCGCGATTCTGGGTTACACCATGCCGGTGTGGGCGGTGTTGTCTGGCTTGCTGTTTTTTGGTGATCGTATTCACCGGCGCGCGATGCTGGGTATCTTGCTCGCCATGCTGGGCGCAGGCCTGCTACTGTCGAGCGAGTTCGCGCATATTGCCGGGCAACCGATCGGTACTTTGTTTGCATTGACTGCCGCGGCCGCATGGGGATTTGGTACGGTGCTGATGAAGCGTACCTCGCTCGATATGCCAACTATCTCATTGACCTTCTGGATGCTGACGCTGACCACTACCGTCATGTCGCTACTGTCGGTGCTATTCGAACGCTCAGCGTGGACCATGCCGAATGCCGTCACTTGGGCTGGCATTGTCTACAACTCGGTCATTATCTTCGCTTACGCGCATGTAGTTTGGTTCCGCTTGGCGCGCTTGCTCCCACCAGTAGTCTCCAGCCTGTCGGTGATGCTGATTCCCGTGCTGGGTACTTTTTCTGGCGCCTGGATGCTGGGTGAAACACCGCAGTGGCAAGACTATGTCGCAATGCTGCTCATCCTGGCTGCGATGTCGACAGTGATGCTGACACCTGCCAAGCAAGATCAGTGATGTTCGTACACCCACAGCAATAGCTGATCAAACGCCGCACGCGCCTCATTGGCTTTAGGGTGATTGATCATCGCAACCACCGCCAAGCGTTTACCCGAGCGCGCGGTGACATAGCCCGCAATGCTGGCAACGTCATCAAGACTGCCCGTCTTGATGTGGGCACGTCCTTTGAGTGGCGAGCCATCAAAGCGCTTCGCCATAGTGCCGTCGACACCGGCTACGGGTAAGGAAGCGACAAACTCCGGCATGGTGGGCTGCTGCCACGCGCGCTGCAGCACTGCAGCAAGCGCCGCGGCAGATAGCTTCTCTTCACGCGCCAAGCCGGAGCCGTTTTGCAGGACCAGCGTGCTGCTGTCTAGCCCTGTAGTTTTCATCCACTCCACCACCCGAATCACAGCAGCAGACGAAGAAGCCGGCGCATCGCCCCGACGCGCTGCCAAGCTCAGCAACAAATTGCGCGCCATCACATTATTGCTAAATTTATTGATGTCACGCAGTTGCGATGCGAGCGGTGCTGAAACCCACTGCGTCAATTCGCGCGCGTCACTCCTTAATTCACCATCGATCACATTGCCGCTGAGCGTTCCTCCCAATTGCGACCACAAGGCGCGAAACACGGCGCCGAAATACTGTCGGTGATCGAGCGAATACAAATGAAAGCTGAGTTCGCGCTCACCGCAACTGAGCGGCAAGCCACCACCGAAGCGCAAGCCTTGCGGACTGAATTTAGGTTGCAGTTGATCGCGCACGCCATTACACGGACCATCGATCGTCATCGGTGGTTCAACGCTAAAACCCGTCAGAACAGGCTCGCTGGCGACTTGTGCGGTCTGCCCAATGCTCCGGGGCTGCAGCAATAGAGTGATCGCCTTGGCATCGAGCAGCAGCGCATCCGGACCGGCGTTATAGGCGCGCTCGGGACGCCCGTCAAAGGCGGCCGGGTCCTGCGGCTCGACACGAAACAATCGCCGATCGAGTACCAACTGCCCACGAATCTCGCGCAGACCTAATGCACGCAAACGAGTCAGCAGTCGCCACAGATCTTCGTGCGCAAAGCGCGGGTCGCCGCTACCCTCAATCACGAGATCTCCGCGCAGTACATCAGCCTCGATCACGCCCTGTGCATACACCCGTGTGATCCACCGATAGTCTGGGCCGAGCAACTCCAGCGCCGCTTGCGTAGTCAGCAACTTCATCACCGAGGCCGGCTTGAATGCGCGTGCATGATTCACAGCCAGCAGTGGCTTGCCGCCGTCCACCGAACGCACGTCTAAGGCAACCGCTTCAAGCGGTATGCCATAGCGACGCAATTCACTCAGAACTGCGGGCGGCACACTACCGGCGGCAAACGCAAGTTGGGTGAATAACAGAAAAAGTAGCAGGCAATACCGCATAGGCGTATTCATGAAGGGGTGACAAATTATCCCATGCGTTTGATTGACGTCTGGTACTGCTTTGGCCTACGCTGCGCTGCCATGTCCGAGTCTCATTCGATCCCTTTCATCGCTGCGGCCCAAGTACGCGCAGCGCTGCCCTACCCCGCGCTGATGGAGGCGCTACGCAGGGCTTTTGCCGACGCCGATCGAGTTCAGGTACCGCGCCGGCACGCGCATGCTTTGCCGGGGGATGCAACATTGCTCTTAATGCCAGCTTGGCGCGCGCATCAGCATCTCGGAATCAAGCTGGTGACCGTCACGCCGATGAATCGCGAGCGTGATCTGCCCACCGTGCACGCGCTGTACGTGTTGTCGAGTACAGAAACTGGTGTACCGCTCGCAATCATCGATGGTGAGGTGCTGACGTTGCGCCGCACTGCAGCCGTATCGGCGCTGGCGTCGCGTTTTCTGTCGCGAAGCGATAGCCGAACGTTGCTGATGGTAGGCACAGGGCGCTTGGCACCGGAGATGGCGGTCGCACACTGCGCAGCGCGTAATCTCCAGCGCGTGATCGTCTGGGGCCGTAGCGAAAGCAAGGCCCGAGATAGCGTCGGCCGAATCAGGGCGGCGGGCTTACCTGATCATGTCGACATTCAAACCGAGCCGTCGTTGGCTGCGGCTTGCGCCGAGGCCGACATTATCTGCTGCGCCACTACCAGCACTGAACCGCTGCTGCGCGCGGCATGGGTGAAGCCGGGGACTCATATTGATCTGGTGGGCGGTTTTCGGCCGAACATGCGTGAAGCAGACGATGCACTCATGACCACTGCGGCACTGTTTGTCGACACGCACGAGGGTGCGCTGGCAGAGGCAGGGGATTTGACCCAACCCATGCAGGCTGGACTGCTGCAGCCCACCGACTTACTTGCCGATCTTGGCGCGCTGGCAGGCGGCGCGCATCCCGGTCGTCAAACCGCCGATCAAATTACGCTGTTCAAGTCGGTCGGCAGCGCTTTGGCGGACCTGGCAGCCGCCGGACTGGTTCAAGAATTATCAATTCAATAATCATCTCCCGCTTATTCGCAGTAAATTGCGCTAGGGATTCTTGAAAAACCGACCACCCGTCCTTATACTTAGCACTCGTTGAAGGAGAGTGCTAACAACTCCCCGGAAAACTGTTTTCACCTAACCGGTTGCATGCAGGCAGGCTGCCCGCACAAGCCACCAAAATAATCGTAACCCACTGTTTTTAAAAGGAGCTTTCATGAGCCTTCGTCCCCTCCACGACCGCGTGATCGTCGAGCGCCAGGAACAGGAAACAAAAACCGCTTCAGGCATCGTGCTGCCCGAGGCAGCCGCCGAGAAGCCGGACATGGGCAAAGTGATCGCCGTCGGCAACGGCAAGATCCTGGAAGATGGCAAGGTCCGCCCGCTGGACGTCAAAGTCGGCGACACCATCCTGTTCGGCAAGTACTCCGGCCAAACCGTCAAAGTTGACGGCAAAGAAGTGCTAGTCATGCGCGAAGACGACATCATGGCCGTTGTTGCCTGATCAAATATGTCCGGCGGACAGCGGCGGCCATCCTGACGTGATGCAGGATCGATAGGGCCCCGATCACTCCCCGACAACGGCTTCGAATTACTGAGTCCACTGAATATTTCAAGGAGTAAGCACCATGGCAGCTAAAGAAGTAGTGTTTGGCGATCTCGCACGCGCCAAAATGGTCGAGGGCGTCAACATCCTCGCCAACGCAGTTAAAGTCACCCTCGGCCCGAAAGGCCGCAATGTCGTGCTCGAGCGTTCGTTCGGCGCACCGACCGTCACCAAGGATGGTGTGTCGGTTGCCAAAGAAATCGAGCTGAAAGACAAGCTGATGAACATGGGCGCGCAAATGGTGAAGGAAGTTGCGTCCAAGACCTCCGACAACGCCGGTGACGGTACCACCACCGCAACCGTGCTGGCCCAGGCCATCGTGCGCGAAGGCATGAAGTACGTGGCTGCTGGCATGAACCCGATGGATCTGAAGCGCGGCATCGACAAAGCAGTCACCGCAACGGTTGAAGAACTGAAGAAGATCGCCAAGCCTTGCACCACGTCGAAAGAAATCGCGCAGGTCGGCTCGATCTCTGCCAACTCGGATGCGTCGATCGGTGAGCGTATCGCCGAAGCGATGGAGAAGGTTGGTAAAGAAGGCGTCATTACCGTTGAAGACGGCAAGTCGCTGAACGATGAGCTCGATATCGTCGAGGGTATGCAATTCGACCGCGGCTATCTGTCGCCTTACTTCATCAACAACCCGGACAAGCAAGTCGCGCTGCTCGACAATCCGTTCATCCTGCTGTGCGACAAGAAAATCTCGAACATCCGTGATCTGCTGCCGGTGCTCGAGCAAGTCGCCAAAGCGGGTCGTCCGCTGCTGATCATCGCTGAAGACATCGAAGGCGAGGCGCTGGCAACCCTGGTGGTGAACAACATCCGCGGCATCCTGAAGACTTGCGCAGTCAAGGCACCTGGCTTCGGCGATCGTCGCAAGGCAATGCTGGAAGACATCGCCATCCTGACCGGTGGCCATGTTGTGTCTGAAGAAGTCGGCATGACCCTCGAAAAAATCACGCTGAACGATCTGGGCCAAGCCAAGCGCATCGAAGTGGCCAAAGAGAACACCACCGTGATCGACGGTGCGGGTCAATCTGCTGCTATCGAAAGCCGCGTAAAGCAGATCCGTGTGCAAATCGAAGAAGCGACCTCCGACTACGACCGCGAGAAGCTGCAAGAGCGTGTCGCCAAACTGGCGGGCGGTGTTGCCGT
>CAZLJL010000033.1:0-10907 GCA_964559785.1 uncultured Bifidobacterium sp. | reverse complement strand
CGCTTCAATGCAGAATGCATCGGCGGTACCTGACTGATGGGGCCCCGAAATTGCTCAAGTACGGATTCGATCTGCGCTACCGTCACGTCGACTGTTTGTTGCGCCAGTATCGTGCCTTCTGTGTCACCGGTATCCGTCGTGATACCGAGATGTACTACCGTCTCATAGGTCTTGTCAGCATCCAGCAAATCTTGCGCGAACTTGGTGGCTTCGCCAAAACACAGCGGCAGTAAACCAGTGGCAAAGGGATCGAGCGTGCCAGTGTGCCCCGCCTTTTGGGCATTCAGCAGCCATTTTGCTTTAGCGAGTGCCTGAGCACTGCTCATGCCTACGGGCTTATCGATTAGGAGAACCCCATGCACCGGCACGCGCTTGCGTTTGACTGGCTGGGTCATAAAGGGCGTTTAAAACTTACTGTGCATCTGCATCAGTGGCGCGCGTCGCATTCGCTTCATCGATCAACTTGGATAGCGCTGCACCGCGTGAGGGCGAGATGTCGTAGACGAAGTGTAATTCCGGTAGTGTATGAATATGCAAGCGGCGGCCCAGTTGCGCGCGCAGGAACCCCGATGCTTTGTGTAAGCCGTCCAAGGTTTTTTTCACCGCTGCCGGATCGTCGATCAGCGTGGTGAAAAAAATCTTCGCGTGTGCATAATCGGGCGTGAGCTGGACTTCGGTGAGGGTCACCATACCGACACGTGGATCTTTCACTTCCATGGCGATCAGTTCCGCCAGATCTTTCTGGATCTGGTCGGCAACGCGCTGGCTGCGGCCAGGTATGGATTTACTGTGTTTGGCCATTGAGGCTGAGAGATATTAAGGACGCTAGAGTGAGGCTTACTGATAGGAGGCACTATGGATACCGGCCTACGCCGGTATGACGCTTGCGTGCCGCACAATCTCACCAGAGTCACCCCGGCGTAGGCCGGGGTCCAATGCTTATTTACTGCAGGGTACGAGCGACTTCCTGTACCTCGAATACTTCCAACTGGTCGCCTTCTTTGATGTCGTTGAAGTTCTTCAATGACAAACCGCACTCGAAGCCCGACTTCACTTCTTTAACGTCATCTTTGAAGCGCTTCAGCGAATCGAGTTCACCGGTCCAGATCACCACGTTGTCACGCAGCAGTCGAACATGCGAACCCCGCTTGACCATACCATCCAGCACATAGCAACCCGCAATCGAGCCTACTTTACTGACATGGAATACCTGACGAATCTCAACCAAGCCAAGCGAAAGTTCGCGCTTCTCTGGAGTCAGCATGCCACCCATTGCCGCCTTGATCTCATCGATCACGTCGTAAATGATGTTGTAGTAGCGAATGTCGATACCTGAAGATTCAGCCAGCTTGCGTGCAGAAGCATCTGCGCGAACGTTAAAGCCGATGATCACCGCCTTGGAAGCCAAGGCGAGGTTGACATCGGATTCACTGATACCACCCACCGCCGCATGGACGACTTGTACTCGCACCTCGGCATTAGAGAGTTTTTGCAGCGACGCGACCAGTGCTTCTTGCGAGCCCTGCACGTCGGCTTTGATGATCAGTGCCAGATTCTTGACCTCGCCCTCGACCATCTGCTCGAACATATTCTCGAGTTTCGCGGCCTGTTGCTTGGCCAACTTGACGTCGCGGTACTTGCCCTGTCTGAACAATGCAATCTCACGTGCCTTGCGCTCGTCGGCCAGTACCATTGCTTCTTCACCGGCGGCTGGGACTTCGGTCAAGCCTTGAATCTCTACCGGGATTGAAGGACCAGCTTCATTGATTGGCTTGCCGTTCTCATCCAGCATGGCACGTACACGGCCATACGAGGAACCCGCTAGCACGATGTCACCGCGCTTCAGGGTACCGCTCTGAACCATGATAGTCGCGACCGGTCCACGCCCTTTGTCGAGTTTGGCTTCGATCACCAAACCCTTGGCTGGCGCTTCAACCGGTGCCGTCAACTCCAGTACCTCGGCTTGCAACAGAACGTTCTCGAGCAGGGTATCAATACCTTCACCGGTCTTGGCTGATACGGGAATGAACGGCGAATCGCCACCGTAGGCTTCCGGTACCACTTGCTCGGTAATCAATTCTTGCGTAACGCGCTCTGCGTTGGCGCCCGGCTTGTCGATCTTGTTAATCGCCACCACCAACGGCACACCTGCTGCGCGCGCATGTGCGATCGCTTCTTTGGTCTGCGGCATTACACCGTCGTCGGCAGCCACCACCAGAATGACGATGTCGGTTGCTTTTGCGCCGCGTGCGCGCATGGCGGTAAAGGCCTCGTGACCCGGCGTGTCGAGGAAGGTGATCATGCCGCGTGGGGTCTCAACGTGATACGCGCCAATGTGCTGCGTGATACCACCGGCTTCGCCTGCGGCCACTTTCGCGCGGCGAATATAGTCGAGCAAGGAGGTTTTACCGTGATCGACGTGACCCATTACGGTGACGACTGGCGCGCGCGGCAGCAACTCGGCATCGGTACTTACAGCACCGACTTCCAGCAGCGCTTCCGGATCATCCAGCTTGGCTGCATGTGCGATGTGACCCATCTCTTCGACCACAATCATCGCAGTCTCTTGATCGAGCACCTGGTTGATGGTGACCATCTGACCCAGCTTCATCAGCTGCTTAATGACCTCGGCTGCCTTAACTGCCATCTTGTGGGCGAGTTCAGCAACCGTGATGGTTTCCGGCACGTGAACTTCACGCACGATGGCCTCAGTCGGCTGCTGGAAATTCGACTCGCGATCATCCTGATGTGATTGACGACGACCACGTGGACCAGCACGCCAACCATCGCGACCGCCGGTCGGCGAACCGCGCGTTTTTAGACCACCCGTACGCTTTTTCTCATCCTGCCAAGTTGAAGAAACATTGGCCGACTTGATCGATTTCTTTTCACCGGGCTTCTTGTCACCAGCCTTCTCGCCGGGCTTCGCAGGCGTGGTAGCGGGACGACGTAGCGTACCTTCTGCACGCGCTGCCGCTGGGGGCGGCTCTGGAGCTTTAACGATCTTGCGTGGCTGCGACATCATCGCCTTGATCTGCGCGACTTCATCAGCAACAACTTTACGTGCTTCCTCGGCAGCAGCGACTCTATCGGCTGCCTCTTTCTCGCGCTTGGCCAGTTCAGCCTTGGCATCTGCGCCTGCGGCAATCGCCTCTTGAATCTTTTCAGCTTCGCTCGCCTGCGCGGCAACACGCTCTGCCTCGAGTCGCTCGAGTTGCTGCTGCTTCTCGCGCAACTCCGCTTCCTGACGAGCGATTAACTCTGATTGACGACGTGACTCTTCGTTACGGCGCTCCTGTTCGGCTTCATCGATCACCGGTGCGGGTGGTGCTGCTGGCGCAACCTCGTCGCGTTTAACGAATGTACGCTTTTTACGAACCTCGACTTGGATCGTGCGCGATTTGCCGCTGGAGTCGGCCTGTTTGATTTCGGTGGTCTCTTTGCGCGTCAGCGTGATCTTCTTCTTTTCACCATCGCCGGTGGCGCCATGCACCTTGCGCAAATGACCGAGAAGTTTGTCCTTGTCTTCTTTGGACAGTGCATCCTCGGTCGATTGCTTTTCGACACCCGCATCGCGCAGCTGCTTGAGCAGCAAATCTGCCGGCATTTTCAGCTCGGTGGCAAACTGGGCTACGTTGTTACTCGCCATTCAATCCTCTTTTCTTGTGACGCTTAACCGGGGGTCTACGGTCTGCTTACTTGCTCTCGGCAAGTCCCCATACATGCGCCTGCAATGCTTTCGCACGATCGTCATATTTCGCATCGATCAGCCGCATCTCTTCGTCGGTGACATCCTTGAACTCACCTTCAATCAACTCACGTGCACGTTCGGCAGACAGCGCAAGAATCGCACCGAATTCGTCGTAAGCCAGATTTGAAAACTGTTCGAGAGTTTTCACACCCGCCAGGCCAAGCTTGCCGGCAGTAACGCGATCCATTCCCTCGAGATTGACTAATGCTTCCTCCATGCCTTCGAGTCCTTCTTCAGAGGCAATCGCTTCCGTGACGAGTGCATCGCGAGCGCGATTACGCAACTCATTGACGGTATCTTCATCGAAGGCGTCGATCTCGAGCATTTCCTGGATAGGCACGTAGGCAATCTCTTCCAGTGTCGAGAAACCTTCTTGCGCGAGGATATCGGCGACTTCTTCGTCGACGTCCAGCTTGTCCATGAACAAGCCGCGAATCACCGCAGTCTCGGAGGCTGCTTTATCAGCAGACTCTTCGGCAGTCATGATGTTGATTTGCCAGCCAGTCAATTCACTCGCCAGACGAACATTCTGACCACCGCGACCAATCGCGATCGCGAGGTTTTCTTCGTCGACCACGACGTCCATCGCATGCTTCTCTTCATCCACCACGATCGACGAAACATTCGCCGGGGCCAATGCACCGATCACGAATTGCGCCGGATCATCGGACCACAAGACGATATCGACGCGCTCACCACCCAATTCACCGGTCACGCTCTGCACCCGTGAACCACGCATACCGACACAAGTACCGATTGGATCGATACGCTTGTCTTCGGTGTACACAGCAATCTTGGCGCGCACGCCAGGGTCACGTGCCGCAGATTTGATCTGCAACAGTCCTTGCTCGATTTCGGGCACTTCAAGCTCGAACAGTTTCATGATGAATTCGGGTGCGGTGCGCGACAGGATGACCTGTGGTCCGCGCGCATTACGGTCAATGCGCAGGATGTAAGCACGCACCCGATCGCCGATACGTAGATTTTCTTTCGGGATCATCTGGTCACGCGGCAATCTTGCTTCGATCTTGCCAGACTCGACAATCGCATCACCGCGCTCCATGCGCTTGATGGAGCCAGTCACCAGTGCATCACCACGCGCCAAAAAATCTGCCAGGATTTGCTCGCGCTCGGCATCGCGAATGCGCTGCAGCACAACCTGCTTGGTGTCCTGCGCGAAGCGGCGGCCAAACTCAACGGACTCGATGGGTTCTTCGATGTAATCATCGACCTCGATATCGTCGATCTGCTCTTTTGCTTCAAACAACAAAATCTCTTGGTCGGGCAACTGCAGACCCGCCTCATCCGGCACCACATGCCAGCGACGGAAAGATTCGAACTCGCCCGTGTCGCGATCGACCGATACTCGAATGTCGACCTCGCCTTCGTAGCGCTTGCGGGTAGCCTGTGCCAATGCCTGCTCAAGCGCACCGAACACGACTTCCTTGTCGACGTTTTTCTCACGCGCGAGTGCATCGACCAGCAACAAAATTTCGCGACTCATTTACGGCTCCTGAAATCCACTTTTGGCACCAAGCGTGCCTTGTCCACTTCTGCCAACGAAAACTCCAGCATCGCCGGCCCTTCTGTTCCCTCAAATTCGAGTTTCAAGGTCTCACCCTCGGGTGCATGCAACATGCCTTGAAACGATTTACGGTTGGCTGCCCCAGGCATCGCCATCCGCAATTTCACGACCGCCTCCTGACCCGCGAAGCGCGTGTAATCTGCCAGCTTCTTCAAAGGTCGATCCAGTCCCGGCGAAGACACTTCGAGCCGCTCGTAGTTCACGTTCTCGACGGTGAATACATGCAGCAACTGATGCGTGACCTTCTCACAGTCTTCGACCGTAACTGGCCGCCCATGCTCCGGCAAAGTATCGATAAATACGCGCAGCAGTCCGCGCGCTCCTTGCTCGATATCGACCAGTTCGTAGCCCAATCCGGTGACGGTCATCTCGACCAGCGGGTAAAGCAACACACTCCACTCCCTGCACAGCGGGCCAACACAATACCTACAGCCCGCGAAAATTTTGATCGATGATGCTGATCGATTCGTCAAAAAAAAAATGGGCAACAGCCCATCTTTTTATGTTTCTGCCCAGTTGTTCGCAATGCGCACCGGGAAGACATGACCGGAGCGCGGACCCCGATTCAAGTAAGTCCCTGATTATATTCGAACCATCCGCTCGCCGCAACGCAAAAAGCGCTTGTCAAAAATGGAATTTTAGCCGCGGCGGCGGCGTTGTCCCATCCCCGAGCCAACCCCAAAACGGTCAGCACTCCACTGCCCCGACGTATTGCCATTGCCTCGGCGTGGTCCCCGACCAGGCTGCCCGCTGCTAGGAAAGCCGAGCGCGGTTTGCAGTGGGTCAGGTTGACGTGGTTTTTGCGGGCGCTTGTTGCCGAAACCGGTATTGCCGTGAGCGACATTGCCGTCGCGCGCGCCCGGGGGCCTACCCTTGCCTTTTTGAGCCGGCTTGCCGCGCTCTAAACCATTGGCGGCCATCAGGCCGCGCACTGCGTGCTCGTCTAGCTCCTCCCAACGACCACGCTTCAAACTGCTCGGCAAGCTCATCGCACCATAGCGCGTGCGAATCAGACGCGAAACGGTGAGCCCGACCGACTCGAACATACGCCGCACTTCGCGATTGCGGCCTTCAGAAATCGTCACCCGATACCACTTGTTGACGCCCTCACCACCACCATCGGCAATCTTGTTGAAGTTGGCGAGACCATCATCGAGTTCGACACCCGACAGTAGTTTCTGCCGCATACCTTCTTCTAACTCACCCAGCGTCCGCACTGCATATTCGCGCTCGATGCCATAGCGTGGATGCATCAATTTGTTGGCGAGATCACCGGAGGTCGTGAACAACAGTAAACCTTCGGTGTTGAAATCCAGTCGGCCAACTGCCAGCCACTTACCAATCTTGATCGACGGCAGGCGGTCAAACACACTGGCGCGGCCCTCAGGATCGCTGGTGCTGACGATCTCGCCAGCAGGCTTGTGATACATCAGTACCCGAGGTGGTTTGGTGCTGACCTTGCGTTGTACTGGTTTGCCATTGATACGCACTTGATCGGTCGGCAAAATTCGCTGCCCGATGTGCGCCGGCTCGCCATTCACAGAAACGCGACCAGCGATGATCAGCTCTTCCATGTCACGACGAGAGCCCAGACCAGCCTCTGCCAAAACCTTGTGCAGTTTCGGCGCATCATCATCCGCCGTCAGATCGCGCCGGACCGGCTTGGTTTGACGCGCGCGCTGCGCAGCGTCGTCAGCTGCTGCAATCTGATCGAACGTCTCTGAGGTGACAAAACTGAATGCGGCATCAGGATCACCCATGACCTTGCCACGATGCGGCGGCCTTGGGCCCGACTGAGATGATTTATGACGACCTTGATGTTGGCGCTCGTGCTGCCCGTGCTGACCCGCTTGAACATGCTGACCTTGCTGGCCGTTTTGCCCTTGCGGACCGCGCTTTCCTTGCTGCTTGCCGCGTCGCGGGTCGCGTGGCGGCTGATTCGGATTACTTTCCGGGGCGCCTTCTGGTCCGCGGTCTTGGGTTCGCGACCGTCGCATCGCGCGAGGACCGCGCACGCCGCGTCTTTGGTTTTTATTGTCGGGAGAACGATCTTCTGAGGCTGCGCCGTCGGCGGCTTTGGGCTGGGGTTCAACCAGATCGGCATCCGTACCTGGCGGGGGTGAATCAGGGGGTACTTGAGCTGTCATCGTTTGGTTCCGACTGGGATTGTTCGGCATCTGCTTGCGCCACAGTGACCGCTTGCGACTCGCCTTGCTCGCCGCTGTCGTCCAGCGGGAAATCGATCGAGGCCTGTTCCAGGCTGGCTTGAAGGTTCTGTTCCATGGCTTGTGCGGCGTTTTCTGGGCCGCCGGGCAATTGCTCTTGCCCCATTTGCTGCAGGGGCGGTAATTCTTCCAGCGACGACAGGCCAAGGTCATCGAGGAACTGCTTGGTAGTCGCCAATAGTGCAGGACGACCGGGTACATCACGGTGACCGATAGCGTCAACCCAGCCACGATCCTCCAACAGCTTGATGGTTTGCGAGTTCACCGCAACACCGCGAATTTCTTCGATATCGCCGCGCGTGACTGGCTGCCGGTAGGCAATGATCGCCAATGTCTCGAGGGTTGCACGCGTGTACTTGGGCGGCTTCTCCGGGTTCAGACGATCAAGGAACACCTTCATCTCGGGGCGGCTCTGAAAGCGCCAGCCGGTGGATAACGGCACCAGCTCGATCCCACGCTCCGACCAGTCCTGCTGTAACTCGGCCAGTATTTCTTTGATCGCGTCAGCCTCAAGCGCAGATTCCTCGCCCTCAGTGACAGTAAATAGTTTTCTCAGGTCATTGACCGTCAGAGCCTCATGCGCGCAAAGCAGCGCGGTTTCGAGGACTCTCTTCGCCTCAGCTGTATTCATCTACGATTCTGGTGATGCTGTTTGGTTGCAGTGAGCTGCCAAAGATCAATGCCTGCATTCAATGCGCCGCAGGCGAAACACGATTTGACTTGGTACTGGCAAGCCCGAGGCCAGCTTATTGGTTTTTTCTGGGGCCGCAGGCATTTGTGTGCCGGTGAGACTAGCGGTTACATCAAAGCTGTAGATCACGAGATCAGAGCCAACCGCGACTGGCGCGGATTATAGGGCAGTTCATCGCGGTTGTCATTGCCCGCGTATACATCGCCGTTCCAGCAGAAAGGCCCGGCTCTAACGAGACCGGGCCTTCGGAATTTGGTTGCGGGGACAGGATTTGAACCTGTGACCTTCGGGTTATGAGCCCGACGAGCTGCCAGACTGCTCCACCCCGCGTCTGAGAGGCCGGAGTCTAGTCCAATTCAAGAACCGGCGCAAGCTCGATCGCTTATGTCACGACAATACCCGGTGTTACACTCGACGCGCTCCTTGTTACTGCTCATGCTCGCCACCGATCCTTCTCTAAAGCCGATGCACTTCTGTTCCGATTGCGGACAGCCGGTCGCGCTCGTCATTCCTGCCGACGATAACCGCCTGCGCCATGTCTGCGCAGACTGCGGCACGATTCACTACCAAAACCCGAAAATGGTTGTTGGCACCATTCCGTGTTGGCAGCCAGAACGTCAGGTACTGCTATGCAGACGTGCAATTGAACCGCGACGCGGTTACTGGACGTTACCGGCTGGCTTCATGGAAAACAACGAGACAACAGAGGAAGCAGCAGAAAGAGAAACACAGGAAGAGGCGGGCGCGCGTGTCGAATTGCTTGGTTTGTTCGCGCTGCTGAACGTGCCGCATGTTCATCAGGTTCATTTGTTTTACCAGGCACGACTGCTTGATCTTGATTTCAGCGCTGGCATCGAGAGTCTAGAGTGCCGCCTATTCAGCGAGAGCGAGATCCCTTGGGAGGACCTCGCTTTCCCCACTGTCTCGCATACTTTGCAACGATTCTTCGCAGATCTCAGCACCCTGATCGAGGGCAAACCGGTCGCGCTGCATACGCTGGATATTCGCAAGCGCATTCATGACTAAGATGCCCTGGCGCTCAACGACGAGTCACCGCCGAGCGCCCTGCTGACCATCCGCTAACGCTCAGCTAACTACCAGCTCACCTCGCGCTCCGGGGTTGCTGTGATCTTGTGAATAGATAAGTCGGCACCCTCGTACTCCTCTTCACGATCAAGCCGAATGCCAACCATCATTTTCAGCGCGCCGTAAATCACCCAACCGCCCAGCACGGCGATCACGATGCCCAGTATGGTGCCAATCAGTTGGGAGACGATCGAGATACCGCCCAGCCCACCCAAAGCCTGCTGCCCAAAAATGCCTGCGGCAATGCCACCCCAGGCGCCACACAAACCATGTAATGGCCAAACGCCCAAGACATCATCAATCTTCCAGCGGTTCTGGGTTAGGGTGAACATCCAGACAAAGATAGCGCCCGCAATAGCACCGGTCGCTAATGCGCCCAGTGGATGCATCAAATCCGACCCGGCGCATACGGCCACCAAGCCAGCCAGCGGTCCGTTATAGGCAAAGCCAGGATCGTTCTTGCCAATCAACACTGCGACCAAGGTACCGCCAACCATCGCCATGAGCGAGTTCATGGCCACCAGACCGTTGACCTTATCAAGTGTTTGCGCGCTCATGACATTAAAGCCAAACCAGCCCACGGCCAATATCCAAGCGCCCAGTGCGAGAAAAGGAATACTCGATGGCGGGTGTGCCGCCACATTGCCGTCTTTGGTATAGCGACCGTGACGCGGACCTAGCAGTAATATCGCTGGCAGTGCCGCCCAGCCACCAACCGCATGTACAACAATCGAACCCGCGAAATCATGGAACGCCGCCCCATAGCTTGCCTCCAGCCAGGCCTGTATGCCAAAGCGCTGATTCCAAGCGATACCTTCGAACAGTGGGTAGACCAAGCCGACCAGCAGAGCAGTTGCGGCAAGCTGGGGATGAAAGCGAGCACGCTCGGCAATGCCGCCCGAGATAATGGCGGGAATCGCTGCAGCAAAGGTCAGCAAGAAGAAAAACTTCACCAGCTCGAAGCCACTTTTCTGGGCGAGCACCTCGGCACTATCAAAAAAATGTACGCCGTAAGCAATGCCGTAGCCGATGAAAAAATAGGCAATGGTCGATACCGCGAAATCGACCAGAATTTTTACCAAGGCATTCACCTGATTCTTTTTGCGCACCGTACCCAGCTCGAGAAACGCGAAGCCAGCGTGCATCGCCAGGATCATGATCGCGCCAAGCAAGATAAACAGTGTGTCCGCGCCACTGCGGAATGCATCCATGACTCTCCCCTTTTGAGTGCAGATATCGAAAAAGCTCTGCCTAAAAGCAATATCCGTTCCCTTTTGGGGCAATCTCCATATGATTGCAAGTCATTGAATTACTTGGGAGAATTTAAACGCCACTATTTGTCTCAACCCATCATGCACGATAATTGTGCGTTTTTCGGTCTGAATTGGTGAGTATGCGCCTCCCTTGGCTCGACTTGGATACCCCGTTTCCTGATCCGGAAACTGCGCTTACCGAGCTGGAGGGCGCGCCCGGACTGCTCGCCGCGGGTGGCGATTTATCCCCTTCAAGGCTAATTGACGCTTACCGACTGGGTATTTTCCCGTGGTACTCCGAGCCGCAACCCATTCT
>CAZLJL010000032.1:0-10966 GCA_964559785.1 uncultured Bifidobacterium sp. | reverse complement strand
CTTCAATGATGGTTGGGTTGGCCTGCATGGGCTCGAGTACGCCGCCGATACCAACACCACCCGAAAGGTGAACGTTTTTACCGATCTGTGCGCAAGAGCCAACAGTAGCCCAGGTATCGACCATGGTGCCTTCATCGACATAAGCGCCGATGTTGACGTACGAAGGCATCAGCACCACGTTCTTGCCGATGAAGCTGCCGCGGCGCGCGACTGCAGGTGGCACCACACGGAAGCCGCCTTTAGCGAAATCGTCTGTGCTGTAGTTCGCGAACTTAGTCGGTACTTTGTCATAGAACTGCATACCGCCGCCGCCCGGGATGGCGACGTTATCTTCCAGGCGGAATGACAGCAGCACGGCCTTTTTGATCCATTGGTTGACCACCCAGCTGCCGCTATCTTTTTGTGCGACACGCAGGGTTCCTTGGTTCAGGAGTTCCAATACCTCTGCAACTGCGTTTTTTACATCCGCTGGAGCAGATTTCGGCGAAAAGTTGGTCCGCTCTTCCCAGGCGCTATCGATGAGGTTTTGTAGTTGTTGGGTCATGGCTTCTCTTTATAAAAAACGACGATTGAATTATTTTTAATGCTTAGCTGTACAGCGATCAGCCGGCCAGCTTGCGGGTGAAATCGACAATACGCTGCGCTGCCTCGAGGCACTCATCAACTTCCGCGACCAGCGCCATTCGAATACGATTTGCCCCCGGATTCAAACCATGCGCGTCACGCGCGACATAGCTGCCGGGCAAAACCGTCACATTATATTCGGCGTACAGTCGCTTAGCGTATTCAGCGTCAGTGATGTTCGCGAGCTTATCGACCTTGGCCCACAGGTAAAAACCAGCGTCAGGCAACGCGACATCCAGCACCTCTGCCAGCATAGGCGTCACTTGCTTGAACTTCTGAATGTATTTTTCGCGGTTTTCCTGGACGTGATGCTCATCGTTCCATGCAGCGATCGAGGCCGCTTGAATTGATGGACTCATTGCACTGCCGTGATAGGTACGGTAGAGCAGGAATTGCTTCAATATGGCTGCGTCACCGGCCACGAAGCCAGAGCGCATACCGGGTACGTTCGAACGTTTCGACAAACTTGAAAACGCGATCAAGCGCTGGTAACCACGACCCAGTTGGTGCGCAGCCTGCAGCGCACCGAGCGGTTGGCTGTCGCCGAAGTAGATCTCGGAGTAGCACTCATCGGATGCAATCACGAAGCCATGCTGGTCCGAGAGCGAGAAAAGTGTTTTCCAATCGTTTAGCGTGAGCACCGCGCCCGTCGGGTTGCCCGGTGTGCAGATGTAAAGCAACTGAACTCGGGGCCAGACCTCGGCCGGTACGGTGGAAAAGTCTGGCGCGAAATTGCGCTCGGGATCTGAATTAACAAAAAACGGCTCGGCGCCGGCCAAAAAAGCCGCGCCTTCATAGATTTGATAAAACGGGTTCGGGCACACCACCACCGCTTTGGCCGCGGGATCAATCACCACCTGCGCCAGCGCGAACAAGGCCTCACGCGAGCCGTTGACGGGCAGCACCTCAGTGGCCGGGTTCAGCGTCGGAAGCTGATATCGGCGCTCCAGCCAGCCGCAGATCGCTTGGCGCAGTGAATCGCTGCCTGCAGTCGTTGGGTAGGTCGCAAGACCAGACAAGTTATCGGCGAGCGCCTGTTGGATAAACGTCGGGGTGGGGTGCTTGGGCTCACCGATTCCCAAACTAATTGCGCTGAAATCGGGATTCGGCGTGACTCCGCCAAAAAGCTGGCGCAGCTTTTCAAAAGGATAAGGCTGGAGCTTGGAGAGCAGCGGATTCACGGCGAAATGGCGTTAAGGTTTGAGTAAAAAGCCGCTGATTATACTGTTGGCTCACCCCCCAATGTTATGATGACGCCGCTTCGAAATTCACCTGCCGGGCCTGCCGCCCGGTTTCTCTTTTTTTAAGTTGGAAAAGTCGTGCGGTTAACCTCCATCAAACTCTCCGGTTTCAAGTCTTTTGTCGATCCGACCAATTTTCAGGTGCCAGGCCAACTGGTTGGCGTGGTTGGACCAAACGGATGCGGTAAGTCGAACATCATTGACGCGGTGCGCTGGGTGCTTGGCGAGTCGAAGGCCTCGGAGCTACGCGGCGAGTCGATGCAGGATGTCATCTTCAATGGCACCACTAATCGCAAGCCGGCGGGTCGGGCGTCCGTCGAGCTGTTGTTTGACAATGCCGCCGGCAAGGCTGCCGGGCAGTGGAGCTCGTTCGCTGAAATTTCGGTCAAGCGCACGCTAACGCGCGATGGCACGTCCACCTACTACATTAACAACCAAGCGGTGCGTCGGCGCGATATACAAGACATCTTCCTCGGCACTGGCTTGGGTCCACGTGCCTACGCCATTATTGGGCAGGGCATGATCTCGCGCATCATTGAGGCGCGTCCGGAAGAGCTGCGGATTTTTCTGGAAGAGGCTGCAGGCGTATCGAAATACAAAGAGCGCCGCCGCGAAACAGAAAATCGTCTGCAAGATACCCGCGAAAACTTGCAACGCGTTGAAGATATTCTGCGCGAGCTGAATCAAAACGTGCAGAAGCTGGAGAAGCAGGCCGAGATTGCGCAAAAGTACCATGAGCTGCAATCCGAGCAGGACGAGAAGCAGAAATTGCTGTGGCTCCTGAGGAAAAATGAAGCCGCTAACGAGCAGCAAAAATTCTTGCGCGACATCGACAAAGCGCAAGTTGAGCTGGAAGAGCAAACCGCCAAGCTGCGCCATGTAGAAGCTGAACTGGAGCAACTGCGTCAGGAGCATTACGCTGCTGGCGATCGTATGCATCAGGCCCAAGGCGCGCTCTATCAGACGAATGCTGAAATTGGCAGTCTGGAGGCGCAGATTCGGTTTGTGATCGAGTCGCGTACCCGTTTACAAACGCAACTCAATTCATTGACAGCACAGCGTGAGCAGTGGCAGCGCCAGAGTACGCAGTTCGAGCAGGAGCTGGAGCAAGCCGAGACTGATCTGGCATCGCATGGCGCACGCGTCAGCGAGGCGCAGCAGGCATTGCAAAGCAAGCAGGCGTCGCTGCCGGAAATCGAAGAGTCTTGGCGTAGTGCGCAGTTGGCAACGACTGAATCGCGCTCACGCATCATGCAGGTACAGCAGCGTATTGAGCTTGAATCAACCCATCAACGCAATGCGTCCAACATTCTCGCGACGCTGACGCAGCGGCGCGAACGGCTTGCGCAGGAAAAAAATGCGCTGTCGTTGCCGGACACCGCGCACCTGAATAATTTGAAGTCGCAGGTCGAGCAAAAGCAAACGCAGCTCGAGCAGTCTCAGGCAGAACTTGCAACGGCGCGCGAGCAACAGCCATTGCTGGAGCAGGAACGTCGAGATGCGCAGGAGTCGGTCAATACCGAAACCGCGAAGCACGCGCAGCTAGAAGCAAGATTGGCCGCACTCAAGCAGCTACAAGAAAGCGTACAAACTGAGGGCAAGGTCGCACCTTGGCTGAACAAGCATGAACTTGGAAAATTGCCTCGGCTGTGGCAAAAATTATCGATCGAACCCGGTTGGGAAGTAGCACTGGAATCGGTGCTGCGTGAGCGTACCGGCGCGCTGGAGGTGTCGAATCTCGACTGGGCAAAAGCATTTTTTAGTGATGCGCCGCCGGCGAAGTTGTCGCTGTACTCCTTGAGTGGTACGGCGAATAACAATGAGTCTGCCCCCGCTGGCTTGAAAACCCTGATGTCGATGATGAAGGTGGATGACCCCGGCCTGCGCGCACTGCTGCAGGATTGGCTGCATCAGGTGTACGTCGCTGATGACGCTGCGGGTGCATTGCTTGATCGATCCAAGCTGCCAGTCGGCGCGACGCTGGTTACGCGCGAAGGTCATTTGGTCAGTCGTTTGTCGGTACGTTTCCATGCCTCGGACTCGGACCAGGACGGCATGCTGGCGCGGCAACAAGAAATCGATAACCTTGTGCGTCAAGTACGTGCGCAACAGATGTTGGCCGATGAGGCGAGACAACGCTCGGTGCGCGCCGAGGCTGCGTTGACGCAGGGGACGCAGCGCTTGGAAGAGCTGACACAGCGTGTCAGTGGGCAGCAGCAGACGCTGCATAGCTTGCAAATGGATTCACTGAAACTGACCGAGGCGGTTGAGCGTTTCAGCGAGCGCAGCACGCAGATCGGTAACGATCTGAGTGAGATCGCGGCGCAGGAAGCCGAACAGCGTCAGCTACAGACCAATGCGGAGCAGGCACTCGAGCAGCTCGATACCGAGCTAGCGCAGGTACAAGAAGCGCATGAAGATGGTCAGACGGTTTATTTGGAGCGTGAGAGCGCACTGAACCAGGCGCGAGAGCATGTGCGCGAGTTGGCACTGGCGGCGCAGCAGGCGGAATTCGCGCTGCGTGCTCATGAAAGCCGTATCGAAGAGTTGAAGCGCAATATCGCCACGGCGCTGGAGCAATCCGCACAACTGTTTGCCAGCATGGAGCAAGGTACGCTCGAGCTGGAGCAATTGGACGACCGTACCGCGCAGGCTGGCTTGCAAACCTTGCTGGAACAGCGCAGTGAGCAAGAGCTGGTACTGTCGAATGCGCGTCATGAACTGGATCAGCTGACCCAGCGCATGCGGACGCATGACGAGTCCAAGCTGGCGGCTGAGCGAGGCTTGCAGCCGATTCGAGATCGTATCGTTGAGCTGCAGCTGAAAGAGCAGGCGGCGCGCATGAACCAGGAGCAGTTTGCCGAGTCACTGGCGAACGCAAACGCTGACGAGGCGGCGTTGGCAGAGAAGCTGAACGACGATATTCGTCCGTCTTACCTGCAAGGCGAGGTCACGCGACTGACCAATGCCATTAATGCGCTGGGTCCGGTGAACTTGGCAGCACTCGACGAGCTTGCGCAGGCAACTGAACGTAAACAGTTCCTCGATGCGCAAAATGCCGACCTTACCGAGGCCATTACAACGCTGGAAAATGCGATTCACAAGATCGATATGGAAACGCGCGAACTGTTGAAAGATACCTTCGACAAGGTGAATCAGCAGTTTGGCGAGCTATTCCCAATCCTGTTTGGCGGTGGCACCGCGAAGTTGGTAATGACGGGCGAAGAGATTTTGGATTCTGGTGTCCAGGTGATGGCGCAGCCACCCGGCAAAAAGAACGCCACCATTCACTTACTCTCTGGTGGCGAGAAGGCACTGACGGCCACCGCGCTGGTTTTCTCGATCTTCCAGCTGAACCCGGCACCTTTCTGCTTGCTGGATGAGGTGGATGCTCCATTGGATGATTCCAATACGGAACGCTTCTGCAACATGGTCAAGAAAATGTCGGCGAACACTCAGTTCTTGTTCATCTCGCACAACAAGATCGCGATGGAGATGGCGCAGCAGCTGATCGGTGTCACGATGCAGGAGCAGGGTGTCTCCCGCATTGTCGCGGTGGATATGGCGGCGGCGTCGAATTTCGCCGCGCAGCAGCAGGCCGCCTGATCAATCGAAACGCAGCGCAGCGCGCGCCATGGCTGCCCGTTTTTGATAGTAGGCCTCATTTTCCTCGGCCTCGCGTGCTCGGGCGTGTTCCACTGCGGCGCAGATCAGGTAGTGCTCTTCGGCGCGCCTGTGGTACCAGCGGCGAATACGCTGAATCCAGAAACGTATGGATAGCGTGTTCCAATTGTTCAGCTTGATTCCTGTTGCGTTCGACATCCGTCATCCTCCATAGGCAAGGCCAACGAGGGCTTATCGTAATGACAAAACCAGGGGCGCCATTGACTATTGTCAACTTTCTTGTTTGGCAATATTTTGTGGTGTGGTTGCTTACCCGGTCTCGGGCGGTTTGAGCTGCTTAAGCGGGTAATTCGGGGGCGATCTCCGTTAAAATGTTTCTTTATTGAATAGTCTCGACAGAGAGCGCGCATGATTCAGCTGCAAGAGAGCTTGATTGGCTTGGGGATAGTGGTCGTGGCCGGCGTCATTGCCTACAACAAGTGGCAAGAATGGCGCGCCAAGAAATCCGTTGAGCAGGCTTTTTCTACCGCGCAGGACGATGTGCTGATGGCCGATGGTCAGTCTTCGTCGCGTCAAGAGCCCGTGCTGTCGCCGTTCGAGGGCCCCGATTTGGTAGTTGGTCATGCGCCTGATGTTGAAGCAGACCATGAGACCCCCAATGAACCGTCCGATCGCAAACCGGCACCTGTAGTGCGTCGCTCGCCCTTGGATCCTTCAATCGACGGTATTGTCCCGGTTCTGCTCGACGCACCGCTGCGTGGCGAGCGTGTGGTGCAGGCATTTCAGCACCTGCATCTGGTCGGCAGTAAACCCGTCAAAGTGGCTGGGCTGAATGATGAAGGCCATTGGGAACCGGTCGCCGTTGGCGGGGTTTACCAGCAGTTACAGGTGGGTGTGCAACTGGCCACTCGGAGCGGTCCGCTGACCGAGTTGGAGTTCTCTGAGCTGGCCTCGCGGCTAGATCAGATGGCCGACGATTTGGGTGCACGTCCTGATTTGCCGGATATGAGCGAGATAGTCGCAAAAGCACGCTCAGTACATCATCTGTTGCATGAGTTCGATGCTCAGCTGTCGATCAATGTGCGCTCGAATGCAGCGCCCTGGCCGATGTCCACGCTCAAGCCGGCACTGCAACGGCAGGGTATGGAGTTGCGTCCTGACGGGAAGTTAGTGATGCCTGATGGCGAGGGTGGCTTGCTGTTCTCGGTAAACGTGAATACCAACCCGGCGGATGACAGTAGCGCCAAGATCACCCTGTTGTTGCCGGTTGCGCTGGTGGCGCCCGACCGTGGTGGGTTCAAGGCCATGACAGCATTCGCCAAATCATTGGCCAATCGTTTGTCTGGCTCGGTGGTCGACGATGAAGGCCAGCCACTACCTGAGGCAGCGATTGCCGCGATTGCTGAGCAGCTTGCTGATTTCTATCGCGCTATGGCGCAGGCAGGTATTCCTGCCGGATCGGCACTGGCCCAGCGCTTGTTCGCTTGAACCCTCCGCGCTGCTGCTTATTTCCGTGAACGCTGCAACCGGACACGAGCAAGAGCGCGCGCGCATGGCTTGGTTGCGCGAAGAACTGAATCGTCATGCGCACGCCTACTATGTGCTTGATCAGCCGACGATTCCCGACGCCGAGTACGACCTGCTCTTCAGCGAGTTACAGCAGCTGGAGACAAAACACCCTGATCTGATCACACCCGACTCACCGACTCAGCGCATTGGTGGTGCGCCTTTGCCCGAGTTCTCTCAGGTACAGCATGACGTACCAATGCTGTCGATTAACAATGGATTTTCCGAGGAGGATATCCGCGCCTTCGACCGTCGCGTCAATGAAGGACTTGGTGAGTCGAGCGATGTCGAGTATGCCTGCGAACTTAAGTTTGATGGGCTTGCCATTAATCTGCGCTATGTGGATGGCGTGTTGGTGCAAGCAGCCACTCGTGGTGATGGCAGTACTGGTGAAGATGTCACTGCCAATATTCGAACCGTTCGTTCAATTCCGCTGCGCTTGAGAACCGATCATCCACCGAAAGTCATGGATGTCAGAGGCGAGGTTTTGATGTTCAAGGCGGATTTTGCGCGCCTGAACCAGCGACAACGCGACGCTGGCTTAAAAGAGTTCGCTAACCCGCGCAATGCTGCTGCGGGTAGCTTGCGGCAGCTCGACTCGCGGATCACAGCACAACGTAGCCTGCGCTTTTTTGCCTACGGTATCGGTCATCTGGATGGTGCAGTATTGCCCGATACCCATCGCGCATTACTCGATTGGTATAGCGAGTTGGGAGTTCCGGTCTGTGCCGAGCGTGCGGTTGTGAGTGGTGCGGATGGTTTGCTCAAGTTTTTCAGCGACATTGGTGCCCGGCGCGCATCGTTGGCTTACGATATTGATGGCGTGGTGTACAAAGTCAATCGCATTTCGCAGCAGCAAACCTTAGGCTTTGTATCGCGCGCACCGCGATTCGCGTTGGCGCACAAGTTTCCTGCAGAAGAGGCGACCACGACAGTGTTGGATATCACTGTGCAAGTCGGACGTACCGGCGCAATCACGCCGGTCGCGCGACTATCGCCCGTCTCGGTGGGCGGCGTTACCGTCACCAATGCCACGCTCCATAATGAAGATGAAGTCCGGCGTAAAGATATTCGTATCGGTGACAGTGTGATTGTGCGTCGTGCCGGCGATGTGATTCCGGAGGTGGTCGCGTTTGTACCGGAGCGCCGTCCCCCCGATGCACGAGAATTCCTGATGCCCACTGCGTGTCCGGTTTGCGGTTCAATGATCATTCGACCAGAGGATGAGGCGGTCGCACGCTGCTCGGGTGGCTGGTTGAAATGCGCGGCGCAGCGTAAGGGTGGACTGCTGCATTTTGTCTCGCGAAGGGCGATGGACATCGAAGGCTTGGGCGAGCAATTGGTGGAGCAACTAGTCGATCGCGGTTTGGTCACCACGCCTGCCGATTTCTACAAACTCGGTTTGGTAGCGCTGTCCGAATTGGAGCGCATGGCTGAAAAATCAGCACAGAATGTGCTGGATGCACTGGCAGTATCCAAGTCGACGACACTGCCGCGTTTTATATATGCGCTGGGTATCCGACATGTAGGCGAGTCGACCGCCAAGACCTTGGCGCGACACTTTGGCACGCTGGACGCTTTAATAGCCGCGAGCGAGGAAGAGATGCTCGCTGTTGAAGATGTGGGGCCCGTCGTCGCGCAATCCATTCTGAGTTTCTTGCATGACCCCCTGAATCGTGAATTGATCGCGCAGCTGCGCGCTGCCGGTATTCATTGGGATGAATCTGTCGTCGAGCGTCTTTCGCAACATCTGAGCGGCAAGACATTTGTGCTGACCGGTACCCTACCGAATCTCAAGCGGGATGAGGCGCAAGCCATGATAGAGGCGGCGGGTGGCAAAGTGTCGGGCTCGGTCTCTAAAAAAACCAGCTATGTTGTTGCCGGTGAGGAGGCGGGGAGTAAACTTGCCAAAGCTGAAGAGCTTGGTGTTCCTGTGTTGGATGAAGAAGCATTACTGCAATTGTTGGAGAACCCCGCATGAGTCGTTCAATCAAGAAGGCAGTGTTTCCCGTTGCTGGTTTGGGTAGCCGATTTCTTCCGGCTACCAAGGCGCAACCGAAAGAGATGCTGCCAATCGTGGATAAGCCACTGATTCAGTACGCAGTCGAAGAGGCGGTCGAGGCGGGTATCACGGAAATGATCTTCATTACCGGCCGCAACAAGCGTGCGATTGAAGATCACTTCGACAAAGCGTACGAGCTGGAGGCAGAGCTTGAGGCAGCAGGCAAGCAGCAACTACTCGAGATGGTGCGCGGCGTTATCCCAAAAAATGTCAATTGCATGTATATCCGGCAGCCGATGGCATTAGGGCTCGGTCATGCAGTGCTGTGTGCAAAACCGATTGTGGGTGACGATGCCTTCGCTGTTTTATTGGCGGATGACTTCATGCAGGGTGAGCGCGATGGGCCGGGAGTGATGGCGCAAATGGCGGCTACTTTTGCGCGTGAACAGTCCAGTCTATTAGGCGTGCAAGACGTGCCGCGTGCCCATACTAAACAGTACGGTATTGTGAGTACAGATCCCTTTGGTGAACGCCTGGAGAAGGTGGGTGCCATTGTCGAGAAACCAGCACCGGAGCTGGCGCCATCGACGCTTGCGGTCGTGGGGCGTTATGTGCTGACGCCACGTATTTTTTCGTGTTTGGAGAAGATCGGTAAAGGCGCGGGCGGTGAAATCCAGCTGACAGATGGTATTGAAGCCTTGATGCAATACGAGACGGTGCTTGCGTATCGCTACCAAGGTAGACGATTCGACTGTGGCTCCAAGCTCGGCTACTTGCAAGCTTCGGTAGAGATTGGTCTGCAACATGCAGAGACAGGCCCAGCGTTTGCGGCTTGGCTTGGACAGCGGGGTTGAGATGACCATTCGCGAGATTCTGAAAATGGGCGACCCGCGTTTGCTACGGGTTGCTGAGCCGGTGACCGAGTTTGATACGCCTGCGCTGCATTCGCTGATCGCCGATATGTTCGACACCATGCACGCTGCCAATGGTGCGGGTCTCGCCGCACCACAGATCGGTGTCAATCTTCAGTTAGTGATCTTTGGCTTCAGCAAGAATGATCGCTACCCGGATGCACCGGCGGTACCTGAGACAGTGCTACTCAATCCGGTGCTCGAACCGCTGTCGGATGAGATGGAAGATGGTTGGGAGGGTTGTCTGTCGGTGCCCGGTTTGCGTGGTGTAGTGCCGCGCCACGCAAGGCTTCGTTACCGCGGTGTTGACCCGTATGGCAAGTCAATCGATAGAGAGGTTGATGGCTTCCATGCTCGGGTGGTTCAGCATGAGTGTGATCACTTGATCGGCATGCTGTACCCGATGCGGGTGAGGGATTTCAGCAAATTTGGCTATACCGAAGTGCTATTCCCCGGCATGGATCCCGCGGCGGACGACTAGAACTTCTCACTCTCCGCCAGATACCGCCACTGCCCAACCGGCAATTCGCCCAGTTTCACATTGCCGATACGCACCCGCTTCAGGCCAATCACTTGTAGTCCGACCAATTCGCACATGCGGCGGATTTGCCGCTTCTTGCCCTCGCGCAGGATGAATCGCAGCTGATCATCGTTTTGCCAACTCACTTTCGCTGGTAACAGCGGGCTGCCATCCAGTGAGAGGCCGTGATTCAATCGCTTTAGATCAGCGTCGGGTAATTTGCCCGATCTCAGATACTTCACCCGCACCAGATATTCTTTTTCGATCAGGCGATCTTCGCCGATCAACTGTTTTGCGATCCTGCCGTCCTGCGTTAACACCAACAGCCCAACGGAATCGATATCAAGCCGACCAGCAGGCACCAGACTTTTCAACTGTGACGGTGAAAACTGCGTGGGCGATGTGTCCTCGGTCCAGCGATTCTCCGGACTCACCAGCGTGAAGGCAGGTTTGTAGCCATCTTCCGCTTGTCCGCTCA
>CAZLJL010000031.1:0-11036 GCA_964559785.1 uncultured Bifidobacterium sp. | reverse complement strand
AGAGCCTCCTAGATTAAAAAGTACCAGGATACGCCCCACCATCGAGCAAAATATTTTGCCCGTTGATAAAACCTGCGTGAACGCTGCACAAGAAAGCACAGGTCGCACCAAATTCCTCGCTAGTGCCAAAACGCTTTGCGGGGTTACCGTTGCGACGTGCAGCGATCAAGGTTTCGATCTCTTGGCCAGTCGCTTTGGCCGACGCTTCAAAGGTGGCGCGCAAGCGATCGGTTTCAAATGGCCCAGGCAACATATTATTGATCGTGACGTTTTTATGCGCCACGGTGCGGGACAACCCCGCTACGAAACCGGTCAGACCGGTGCGTGCGCCATTCGAGAGACCCAATATATCAATGGGTGCCTTCACCGCACCCGAGGTGATATTGATGATGCGGCCAAAGCCGCGCGCCATCATCCCGTCGATCGTGGCGCGTATTAGTTCAATTGGCGTCAGCATGTTGGCATCGAGCGCGGCGATCCAGTGTTCTCGCTCCCAATTCCGAAAATCGCCCGGTGGGGGCCCGCCTGCGTTGGTGACCAATATATCGGGGTCGGGACAAGCCGCTAACACCTGCTGGCGGCCTTCTGCCGTGGTGATGTCGGTCGCAACGAAGTTCACCTCGACCGAAGAACCGACTTGAGCACGAATTTGCTGTACCGTTGCCTCGAGGTTCGCGGCATTGCGCGCTACCAGGGTGACATGCACACCCTCTTTTGCCAAGGCTTCAGCACAGCCACGCCCTAAGCCTTTACTGGCGCCACCGATGAGTGCACGTTTACCGCGTATGCCGAGATCCATTAACTTTCTCCAGTAATTCGCTTGAAGCTTTTTATTGAATGCGTACTTGTCGGCGACGACTAGCTTTACTGACCAAGCACCCTTGCTACCTGAACGATCTAGCCCAACCAGGGCGTTAGCCACCAAATAGCAAGCGCGGCAGCCACAGCGAGATCTGAGGCACGAAGGTCACTAGCAATAAGAAACCGACCATGGTCGTTAGCCACGGCAGTACGGCCACCGTTAGCTCAGTGATGCCCATTTTTGTGATGCCGGAGGCCACGTAGAGATTCAGGCCTACAGGCGGATGGCACATACCGATCTCCATATTGACCACCATGATGATACCGAAATGTACCGGGTCAATACCCAACGCAGTCGCGACAGGAAACAGAATAGGCGCCATGATCAGCACGATCGATGAAGGCTCCATGACATTGCCGGCTAACAGCAGCAGCAGGTTGACCACCAGAAGAAAGCCAACCTGGCCAAAGCCTTTGTCGATAATCCACGCCGCCATCGACTGCGGTATCCCTTCGCTGGTCATCAGGAATGAAAACAGCACTGCATTCGTGATGATGTAAAGCAGCATGGACGACATCGCCGCCGAGCTAAGGAGCACTTTACCTACATCTTTGATATTCAAATCGCGATAAACAAATACCGCGATTACGCAGGCATAGACTGCCGATACCGCAGCCGCTTCAGTGGGCGTGAACAGACCGCTGTAGATACCGCCCATCACCACCACAATCAGCAGCAAGCCCCAGGCACTATCGCGAAACGCACGGCCGCGTTCCGCCCATGTGGCGGGCGCCATGCGGGGGTAGCCTTTTTTGCGTGCCAGTACCCAAGTGGTCAGACCAAGCAGAAATGCCAGCATCAATCCGGGTACCACACCCGCCATGAAAAGTTTGCCCACCGAGGTATTGGTTGATACCGAATACATCACCATCACAATCGATGGTGGAATCAGAATGCCGAGCGCACCCGAAGTAGTAATCACACCGGCACCAAATGATTTTGGATACCCCTGCTGTACCATCGCCGGCAAGATAATCGAGCCGATCGCAACCACCGTTGCAGGTGACGACCCCGACACTGCAGCAAACAGTGCGCACGCTAGTACTCCGGCCAGTGCCAACCCACCGTGCCAGTGCCCGACCATCGAGGTCGCGAAATGAATCATGCGACGCGCCACGCCACCGTGCGTAAGGAATCCCCCCGCAAGAATAAAAAACGGGATCGCCATGATCTCGAATTTCTCAATACCGGTGAACAGCTTCAGTGCCACCGCCTGTACCGGCACATCGGTCATGGTGAACAGGAAGGTCAGCACCGTCAGGCCGAGCGCGATCGAGATCGGCATACCGGTCAGCATCAGCGCAATCAACAGAATAAAAATCAGCGCGGCATTCATTGGCGACCCTCTGCGACGTCCTCGGTCAAACCTTCAACATGCGCATGGTCGTGGGTCGGCAACTCACTACCACGCGAGAATTGCCACGCCACTTGCAGAAAACGTGCGCACATTAACGCTGAACCCAAGGGTATCGCCAGGTAGACGACCCAGATCGGTACCTCCATCACTTCCGAGGTACTCGACGTCGCCGAACGCTCGAGTACGAAGTCCGCGCCGAGCACCGCGATGACACCGGTAAACAAAGCACCCGATAGCAAGCCGAACAAAATGAAGCGGCGTTGTAGCGGCGATGGCAAGCGATTAACCAGAACATCTATGCCGACATGAATCCCGGTACGCACACCATAGGCGGCACCGAACTTGGCCATCCAGACGAAGAGATAAATTGTCAGCTCTTGTGCCCAGCTTGTGTCGATGCGCAACAATAGGTCTTGCAGCACAGGTACCGCGAGGCCAGATGCATAGCGATGGACCACCGCAAGAAAAATTACCAGCGTTGCCGCCGCCATCAAGAAAGCAATCAGCCACTCTTCGAGATGATCAAGAATTTTCATAGCCAGGATAAAGCTTGAGCGAGTTTGGCTTTAAATCGCCAGCAGGTACAGACGGATCGCTGCGATCAACCCGATCAGCCAAACAATCGAGCGCAGTGTCGCCTTGTTGGAAACGTAAAAGTAGATATAAAGAATGCGTGCCGCAATAAATACCCAACACGTTTGAGCGATTACTACCGGGTCGGTGTTGGTGACCAAGGCGAGCAATACCCCGCCAGCAAATAATGGGAAGGCTTCGAAGCTATTTTGCTGTGCCGCGTTTGCCCGCGCACGCCAGTCGTCCTGCTCTTCAATCCATGCGCGCGGTTGATTATTGTCGTAGTCCTTCGCGCGCCACTTGGCGATACCCGCGCAAACAATCGGCAACAATCCAGCAATCAGTAATGTCGCAACAATTTGGTTCATTGAAACGCCCCTCCGCGGATAAATCAGCACACCCTCGCTCGTAGCTGGGAAGTCAGCCTACGCCGACAAGCTGGTCAAAAGAAATGCCGCATACCAAATTCCAAACTCCACTGCATGCCAAGTGGCCCATCCGTCCCGGTCAGGCCGGTACCAGGACGCACATAGAAACCGGTCTTTGGCAAGATGAACTGACCCAGTTCTGCCTTGATTTGGGAACTTGCCCGGTTCGCGTGCTGATGGTCAATCCAGTAGCTGTATTCAATAAAGCTGTAAGTTTTCGCGGGCCAGCGTGTCAGAATTGATGCTCGCACATTACTCAGCCGAACATCATCGCGGTTCGCATCACCACCTACCGCTTTGCCATACTGAATATAAGGGAAAAATACCGACTTTGCCTGCGGCAAATCGATAGCTGCAAAAGCAAACGGAGCCAGTACATGCTTACCTGAGCCCAAGGTCGGACTTGTCGCCGTATCGAAGCTCAGGTCGGAGCCAACCACCACCGCATAAGCTTCCGTACGCATGGCGCGCCAGGCAACGCGCGTCAGCAAATTACCAATACCGGTACTGTCGCTACTACTCGCGGGATCGTAGCGCAACAAGGGGAGCTCGACCCGGAAACCCAGCGATTTACTCATCGCATATTCGACTCGCGGCACGATTGTCTGCATGGTAGCGTTCGAATACTCGACGTACTCCGAGCGTAAGTCGAAACGATTCTTGAAATCTGTGGGATCAATCCTTTTGGCAATATCAACCGAACTGGCGGGTACCGGCACCGCTTGAGCTTCAGACACTGCCGAATCCTCTGCCTGGGCAGGCCCAACTAGTAGCAGGTTGAAAACTCCAGAAAAAACAAATGAAAATACAATAACTGACCGCCAATAGCGGCAAATAAATGAATACATATTTTTTATTTTAGATGAGCGATACGGCGGCAAATACCCGAGCGGTCGAGAGCTTATCACGCCAGCGGTATCCCACTTGGTAGCGGATGGCGGCAATATCCTCAGACAATAACCAACAGACCCTTACCCATCCGCACCACTGGCATCATTATTCGCCGCTATGCAAGGCAGGCTGATATGATTGTGCAAAGGCAGAGTCTTATCGGCTCATCCAAGCCTCAGGAAAAGCATGGACGCAAAAGAATTCGCAAGATTTTTCGGTGGCTTCTCTACGGAGAAGCGGGTAAAACTGATCCGCACGCTAATGGAAGCGGGCAGGCCGGGACTTAGCCTGATTGATTTATCCCGTAAAACTGATCTTTCAGTGATCGATATTGGTATCGCCGCCGAGGCGCTACTTTTGATGGGATTGGTCGATATCAAGATAAAAGGCGAGAACAAGATGCTGTTCTTGAATTTCGACTTGATCAGCAAAATTTTCGATGAGGCGTATCACACCTTTGGCGCTGGTAGATTTTTGGTGGCGAAAGAAGTTGTCGAAGACGATCCAAGCGCTGCCCCCGACGATACGAACACGACAGCTGATCCTGCAAGCCCGAGTAGCTAAGCGCTACTGTTCGATGGGGTAGAACTACCTGCATCCCCTTCTTGATTGGGGTTGTTCCCCGCGTCTTTCGATATGGGGAAACGCACGGTTACCCGCGTACCCTGCCCTGCGCTTTTGTCTTGAATCATCACCTCTGCCCCGTGCTGCTGGGCGATTTGGCTAACGATAGCCAATCCCAATCCGCTTCCCAGCCCAGACTGCCGCGAAATGCTGTAGTACGGGATGAAAACCCGCTCTTTCTCGCTGTCCGGTATCGACGAACCATCGTTTTCAACAATCAGCTCCACATGATTTGGGCTTGATCGCAATACCAGATCAATTGTCCCAGGCATCTGACCGTGAATCGCGGCGTTTTCCAGCAGGTTACGGATTAAGCGCTCAATCTGGCTTTTATCCGCGAAGATATTTGGCACCGAATCCGGATTGAACTCAATGACCTGCTGTCGCCTGTCCAGCAGGGGCTGAATCATTGCAGCAACCTCTTGGCTGGTCTCAGCGAGATTCATTGATTTTTTTTCACTGACCGCATTTTCTGCGTTGAGCCGACTGTAGAACAATAATTGATCCGCGAGTCGCGTTACACGGCGAGAGGCCTCAATTGCGCTTTCGAGTGAGCTTTGCTGCTCAACTCGCTGATCTGCACGCAGGGCGTTCTGCAGATGGAGCTGGATCGCTGCGATTGGCGTACGTAACTCATGGGCTGCGGCGTCAATGAATCGCTGCTCGCGCCATACAAGCTCATTGGATCGCTTAATCAAAGAATTAATCGCCTTGACAACCGGATCAATTTCCGTAGGCATGTAACGCGCGTCTATCGGTTCGGTCGAAAGCGGATCACGCTCAGCAATCACCTGCGACATTCTTTCGACCGCACGGATGCTTTTCATGGCGAGCTGGTTGACGGTAAATATCAGCAGCAGACCGCCAATAATCAATGGAAGCAAAATACTCAGGCCAATGTCCTGTGCTATCTCGGCACGCACATCATCCCGTTCGCCAGCTACGATCCAGACCGAGCCCGATTGCAAAACGAATAACTGCCAGAGATGGCCAACGGCTTGTTTTTTGCTGAAGCCGGGGACCGGCGGTGCCAGCCTCTCGGTAGGCGCATATTGAGATCTCGCCAACAGCACCCCATCGGCACTCCATACCTGAAATACCAGCTCGTTTTCGTAGGGATGGCCAAGCTCTCGGACGTGATCATTACCCGGCTGCTCAAGCTCGGGCGGAAGCGAAATAATGATCGGATTATTGATCGTCGCTGCTTCGAGCTGGCGCGCCACCAAGGCTTCCAACACCCGCGCAGAGGTCGCTAGTCGGGCGCTGAATACCTGCTTGGTCTCATGCTCACTGACTGATTTCGCGACCCAACCAACACCACCCAGAATCAGCAGCATGGCGACAAAAATCCCCACCAAAATCTGCCGGCGGCTTGAGTAACGAGTATGCATTAGTTGAGATCGCCCAAGCGGTAGCCTATACCTCTCACAGTCTTGATCAAATCCGGAGAGATTTTCTTTCGCAGATGATGAACATGGACATCGACCGCATTACTCTCGCCCGCCTCAGACCAACCATACAGCACATCTTGAATCTGAGAACGGGTATATACACGGGTCGGATGCTCTGCGAGCAGCCGCAGCAAGGTCCACTCGCTTTTTGGCAGTTCGACAGGATTACCGTCCCATCTGGCGACGACTGAATCCAAGTCCAACGCAAGTCTGCCGACTTCCAAAACGGCAGACTCGCCGGTTTTATGTCTCCGCTCAATTACCCGGACGCGGGCAAGCAGCTCATCCAATTCAAAGGGTTTGGTCAGATAATCATCCGCGCCGAGATCCAAGCCTTTTACGCGGCTCTTGATGTCGTCTCGCGCAGACAGAATCAGGACGCTGATCGCAGAGTTGACTTTGCGTACATCGCGCAAAACGTCTAGCCCTTCCTTCCCGGGTAAACCAAGATCGAGAATCGCCAGATGATACGTTTGGTCGGATAGCAGCTGCTGTGCATCCATGCCGTTGCTGCTGCGATCAACGGCATGGCCTAATCTACTCAGTGCTAAATGCAGACCCGTTGCAATCAGATCATCATCTTCAACAACCAGAATTTTCAATCAGACCCCTTAGTACCCGATGCTTTCTTTTTCTGCGCAATTTTCTCGAGCAGCTGCTCGATCTCACCCCGGCGCCCCTGATCGGCAGCCTCGCGGCCCTGGCGCGGCGGTGCATTCAAGGCACGGCGCAAAGCGCGCTCTGCGCCTGCAAAATCACCCGTCTTGAACAGGAAATCCCCATGGAAGTAATTAGGGTCAATCCCATCCGGGTTAACGGCAAGTCCTTTCTGCAGATACTCGAGCGCGAGCTTATTATCACCGAAGCCAATCGGCCATCCCGGAACCTGATAATACAGCGACCCGAGGCTGGTGTACGCCGACCCTTCCAGAGCATTGGGCTTGAGCTCGATGGCTCGCTCAAATAGCTTCTTGGCGTTTTTGACGTTACCCAACGCGCCCAAACCACCGCGTGCGCCTGCAAAGGATGCCTCCACGATCCCGTGCCAGATCAGCAGATCGGGGTCATTTTGCGCCTTGCTCGCGAAATCCTCGGCCACTTTCAAAAGGGCACCGAATTTTTGCTCATGCTGATTTTTTGGTGCCTTGTATTTGATCTCAGCCCACTCTTGCTGCAATCGAGTCACCTCTGGACTCACTGCAAATACCGAGGATGAAATACAGAAAAAAACAACTGCCAAAAGCTGCTTCATCATGTTGAACCTCATGAATTGGTTGAAGAAAAAGCCATTGCCTGACGAATGACCGGCAACTTTGCATACAGCGCCCGACTGACCAATGCGGGTAATATTTGATTAAGTTTGGTGAAAATTTTCTCCGGGAATCCGACCTGATATTCCGCTCGATCAGTCGAAAGAAAACCCATGAACTGTTGCGCCACCTCTTCTGCCGAATCTTCCGCGGTCGATAGCTGTTGATTAAGCCAATTGACAGCCGCCGGATTGATGTCGGTCTTCGTTGCACGGGGCGAAAAAAATCTGACTTTTACCGTTGTATCTGCCAACTCTCTGCTCAGGGCTTGACCAAATCCGCGCAAACCAAATTTCGAGGCTGAATATGCTGCAAAACCCGGGTAAGCAATGTATGAAAAACCGGAGCCTATATTGATGACCTGTGCCTGAGTCTCGCGCAGCATCATGGGCAGCAGACGCTGGGTTAGGAGAATCGGAGTCAGCAAATTGGTTATCACTAGCCGCTCAATGTTTTCGGGTCGCTGCTGCTCGAATGCCGAAAAGTCACTGATCCCCGCGTTATTGATCAACAGATTAATACCACCGCCCTCTGCGACAGCATTGACCACACGACCTTGAAAGGTGGCGTCGGTTAGATCGCCTGCCAAGATGACGACATCAACACCTGCCAGCTCTGAGGCGACTTGCTCAAGTGCCGACTGCTCTCTTCCCACGAGGTAAAGACGTTCTGTTTTACCCGACAAAGCCAGGGCGATTGCTTTACCAATCCCACGCGATCCACCCGTCAGCAATACTCTGTATCTCATATCATTCAACATGCCACTCCTGGTTTTAGTGTTTCACCGCGACTGCTGGCTGCAATGACAAGAAAATATCGCCGTACAGCCGGAAGAAACAGCGCGCACTATGCAAAATGCTTTGCTGATCAGCCTCATGATTCACTTGATTCATCAAATTCTGAAAAAACTTCACGTGACCTTGATCAAGACTGCCATGTGAATTCAAGTAGGTGAAAGCATGGTCTGGCAGTCCCAGCGATAGCTGGATTGCGGAAGCGGCATGGGTCGCCAACGCGATACTGGTACCCTCTAGGACCAACACCATGCCAAAGAAACTGATGGGGTTACCACGGTCTATTTGATGGTAGGCATATGAAACCATCATCTCGGTTTCGAAGCTGGGTTGCGAATGCCTAATACTTTCTGCATCTGCACCACAAGCCTTCAGATCATTCAGTATCCACTCGTCGTGTCCAATCTCTTCTTCGATATATTCCGCGATGGCTGGTTGTAGCCACATATGATTGCCGCCCATGCGCGAGCCGCATGCCATTAACAGCGGTACAGTGTGTTTGACGTGGTGATAAGCTTGCTGCAGAAAATCTATGTATTGGGATTTATCGACTTCGCCGCGCAGTGCTTGCTGAATAATTGGGATGCTGATGAGATTTGATCGTTCCGTTTCAGTTTCTGCGACGAGTCTTTCATAAAAACCTGCCATCCTGCGCTCCTAGTCTCGAGAGTTAATTTGGATTAGTTCTTCATAGTTCTGTCGTATTTGCTCGCGCCGTAGTCGTCCGTTTGCGGTCAGAGAACCATCACGCACTGAAAATGGCTTATCAGCAAACATCCAGCGCCCGATCTGGGCGTAATCGGGTAAAACGCGGTTCGCCTCATCAATCACCGCTTGCATTGAATCGATCGAACAATTCGCTTGGGAGGGCATGATTAACGCCGAGAGCTTAGGCTCATCATCCCCAAACACCAGCGCGTGGGAAACCTCCCGAAAACTCTGCAAAATTGACTCTGGCCACTCGGGGGAAACATTCCGACCGAAACTAGTGATGATTACGTTCTTTTTTCTGCCAGTGATAGACAAGAAACCGTCGCTATCGATCGACCCTAAATCACCGGTGGCAAGCCAGTCGGCTTCTCCAAGCTTGACAAGTATTTCCTGGTCACCCGATATTTTTACTGACCCAAGTCGGAGCGGCTTGCCGACACTACCCACTCGGTCGGCTTGCGGAGTATTGAGTGAGACCACCGAGCACGCTTCGGATAACCCATAGCCCTCATACACTGGAAGACCGAGCAAACGCGCTTCTGTAATCAGACTCTCACTGACCTTGCCTCCACCGACCGCGATAAATTTCAATGATCGGATTTTCTGGCTCGATGCCTTTAATTCAAAGACGATATCGCGCAGCATCTGTGGCAACAAAATAATGCTGTCGGCTTGAAATTGGTTAATTGCCTCGATCGCCGTCTTCGCATTGAAACCGGATGAACCTGTCAAACCAACGACCGACACCGACGGAATAGCAATCTCTGCCCCTAATCTCAATCCGGTATATAGACCCGCGACGTTTTCCAACAAAACCGGCAGTGGCAGCATGGCCAGGTGTCGTTGCAAACCCAGTGAGGAAAGTTGGCTTGCCAATTCGCTGGCAAGGTCCCATTGCTGCTGGGTTGCGAGTGGGATTCCCTTCGGACTACCCGTACTACCCGAGGTGAATGTCAGCTTGGTACCTTGAGCGTAGGGATGTGAAATCGGTGCACTAGCTTGCTTGATATAAAACGCCAACGACTGGACACCCGGTGGGGGGCTGGACGTTGCGGCGTAGGTGGCGTCAATGACCGGTGCCAATGCCGGGCAAATGAATCCATTAATGTCGTACTTGGTCAGTAGTTCCTTGATTTGGGATGGCGCATAGAAGCCAGGGATAGGCACGGAAACCATGCCCGCCTGCTGCAAGGCCAAGTCAGTGATCAGCCAGTCGGGAGAGTTATCTGCGTACAGCGCGACAATACTTCTTGACGGTAAGTGTGTACCCAAGTAGCTCGCCAGGCTTTGGACCGCGTCGTCAAGCTTGGATCTCCCCAAAGTAGTGCCGGCGACATCCGTAATTCGAGCCTGTGAGTCAATAAGGCGCGTAATCAAAGTTGGAATAGGCGGCATTTACATCTCCGAACATGACTTTGGGTGAGGATTCGTAGTAGCTACCCCAAATATTTCGACTACCACGCAAGCGAGCAGGATCTGCGGTCGTGATGACCACCGGTTTGTAGTTGAACTTGATAAACGAATTAAAGAGAGAGCGGGGGCCGGTGAAAGTGACCCAGCGAATTTTTTGTGCGCGAAGGAATGGTGCTAACTTGAGTATCAGCGCACGCGAGGCACCCGGCTGGGTTGCGGCCAGATTTCCAAATTCAACAATCTCGGAACGGCGCACCAAAAACGAGTCGCTGGTTCCAGCCTGACGAAGTGAAATCTCCTCCTCCACCGAGCGCTCAAGATACTGCTCCAGGAAGGCATGCTTGCTCGCAAGGTGCGACAAGCCAACCGCGGCAACCCAACGACCATCAGCCCCCCGCGAACCTATCAGTACATCGCAGAAATGCTGAAGATCGGCAGCATATTGCGCTCGAAACCGATCAGCGATGAACTGTTGGATGCTTGCCCGCTCAGGGTGCGAGCGATCGATTAATTCGATGTCAAAGCTACCGACAGCCAGCGGCAAGCGCTTTCCATGCGTCGGAATGTTTTGAAAAACGTAACGCTCTGGGAGGACAAGGCACATAGCACCGGTTGACCGTTC
>CAZLJL010000030.1:0-11222 GCA_964559785.1 uncultured Bifidobacterium sp. | reverse complement strand
ATGGTTGCGATGATTGTCAGTTAGTCTGCCCTTGGAACAAGTTTGCGCAACGCAGCCCCTTGCCCGACTTTGATGTGCGTGAGGGCTTGGATCATGCAAACCTGATCGATTTGTTTCAATGGGATGAGCAAGAGTTTGAGCGACGTTTGGAGGGAAATCCCATTCGGCGCATTGGCCATCTTCGTTGGTTGCGCAATATTGCGGTGGCACTCGGCAATGCCGCGTCACAAAAACCGGGGGATCAGGGTATCGTGGCAGCACTACGCTCCCGTGAGCATCACCACTCAGAACTGGTGCGTGAGCATGTGGCTTGGGCTTTGGCGCAGCATGCACCTATTGATAGTGCACAGGGTTGAGATGGACAAGGCAACACGATGAGTGAAGTGACACCCGGTCTGTTCTCAGCCGTGGTTGCGGCCCCGTTTGGTCGTATGGGTATACGTCTTGAAGCGGGTGAGCTACGCGAACTGGTGTACCTGCCAGCGGCCTATGAATTACGCACGCCACGTGATGCACTCAGCCGCGAAATAGCAGCGCAGTTGAAGGCGTACTTCAAGCAGCCTGATTTTGCATTCGCACTACCAATACCCGACGTCGGCACCGAGCATCAGCGCAAAGTATGGCAGCAGATATCCGCCATACCTTGCGGCGCAGTGCTGACCTATGCGCAGGTCGCGCGTCGTATCGGCTCTGCGCCGCGCGCGGTCGGGCAGGCGTGCGGTGCGAACTGGTTCCCATTGATTATTCCGTGCCATCGGGTCACCGCCGCAAATGGTATTGGTGGCTTTGCGCGCCATGACAGCGGTTTTCATCAAGAGGTGAAACGTTGGTTGCTGTGGCATGAACGTGTGCCGGGGTATTGCTGATGTCCCGCCCCAAATCTCAAACCAAGGCTACACGCTCGCCAAAATTCAGGTCCGAGTCCAGCCCATCACCAACACTTTCTCCGGAGCGTCCCGGACAAGCCGTGATCGATGAGTTCTGCGACGCGCTTTGGCTGGAAGATGGCCTCTCAAAAAATACCCTCGACGCTTACAAACGCGATTTATTACTGTTTGCCGGGTGGTTGCAAGAGCAGCGCAGTAAAGATTTGTATGGGGTTGTGGATACTGACCTGAGTGCGTATTTCGCGTTTCGTCACGCGGATACGAAAGCGAGCACGGCGAATCGCCGGCTGACAGTATTGAAGCGCTTTTATCAGCATGCACTTCGTCAGCATCGTGTTGCTGCCGATCCCTGCCTCAAGCTACGCTCGGCTAAGCAGGCGCCACGCTTTCCGAAAACCTTGTCCGAGCAACATGTAGAGTCGTTACTCGCAGCGCCCGATGTCAATACGCCCTTGGGTTTGCGTGACAGAACTATGCTGGAATTGATGTATGCAAGTGGTTTGCGGGTATCGGAGTTGGTACTGCTAAAGACCGTCGAGCTCGGCATGAACGAGGGCGTACTACGCGTGACCGGCAAGGGTAACAAGACTCGGCTAGTGCCTTTTGGTGAAGAGGCACGGGGTTGGATAGAGCGCTATCTGTCGGAGGCGCGCGCGAGTATTTTGGGCGGCAAGATTGCCGATGCCCTGTTCGTCACCTCGCTCGGCGGCCCAATGACACGGCAAATGTTCTGGACACTGATCAAGAAGTACGCACAACGCGCCAACATCAACGCGCCCTTATCTCCGCACACCCTGCGGCATGCATTCGCAACGCACTTATTGAATCATGGCGCAGACCTGCGAGTGGTGCAGCTCTTGCTCGGTCATGCAGATATTTCGACGACCCAGATTTATACGCATGTTGCGCGTGAGCGTCTGAAGAAACTTCATCAGATGCATCACCCTAGAGGATAATGTATGCCCATGCCTAGACCTTGGTTGAGGTAGCGGTATGGTTCGGTCGGAGACGTAAGGAATGAATTTATTGAATTCGCTGATATTCGCAGGCGCCGCCTATGTGCTGGGCTCGGTATCGTTTGCCATTGTCGTCAGCAAGATTTTCCGCTTAGCTGATCCGCGCACCTTCGGCTCGGGTAACCCGGGTGCGACTAATGTGCTCAGGACCGGCAATAAAGTCGCTGCCGCGCTGACGCTGTTGGGTGATTGTGTCAAGGGTGTGGTGCCAGTTGCGCTGGCAGTTTATTTCGACGAACAGCTAGCCTTGGGTAATGCCGGTATTGCCTTAGTGTCGTTTGCCGTTTTTGCAGGGCATTTGTGGCCGCTCTTCTTCCGCTTTAAAGGGGGCAAAGGTGTTGCGACAGCGCTCGGCGTTTTACTCGGACTGAATCCCATACTGGGGTTCGCTACCTTGTCCACCTGGATCGTGATCGCGTATGCGTTCCGATATTCGTCATTGGCGGCATTGATCTCGGCACTGTTTGCACCGTTCTACTACACGCTGCTGTTTGGACTAAATCCGATCGGCTTCGCCGTTGTGGTGATGAGCGCACTATTGATTTGGCGACACCGGGGCAATATCGGTAATTTGATCGCTGGGAAGGAAAGCAAAATCGGCAACAAGCAGGCTTGAATCTTGGGCGCTGCTTCTTGTCTTCTCGTTCAGCTAGTTATCTCAATCGCATCCAACGGCCAGCGTGGCTTCACATTGAAGCTATAGTCAGTACTACCTACGGCTAATTTGTTTTTGAGGCGTAGCGCAGCCGCAAATGCAATCATGGCGCCGTTGTCGGTGCAAAGCGCCAACTCCGGATAAAACACCTCGAACCGTTTGCGTTCTGCCGCAGTGTTGAGCGCAAGGCGGAGTTGTTGATTGGCTCCAACGCCGCCGGCGATGACCAGTCGTTTCAAGCCGGTTTGTTTTAAGGCAGCGAGACATTTGGCAGTCAAAACCTCGACGATCGCTTCGACGAATGCGCGCGCGATATGGGCTTTATCGGTTTCACTTAAATGCGCATCTTGTTTTTTGACCAGGGTGAGTACCGCAGTCTTCAAGCCAGAAAAGCTGAAATCCAGATTCTTCGAGTGCAGCATAGGGCGGGGTAGCAGATGGACTGAGGGATCGCCTGATTCCGCCAGACGTGAAATCGCTGGCCCGCCGGGATAACCCAGGCCGAGCAGCTTGGCAGATTTATCGAACGCTTCGCCCGCGGCGTCATCCAGTGTCTCGCCAAGCAGTACATATTGTCCGACGCCCTCTACGCGCATGAGCTGCGTGTGTCCCCCCGAGACTAGTAACGCAACAAAGGGAAATATAGGCGGCTTTTCGGACAGTAGTGGCGATAGCAGGTGCCCTTCCAAATGATGCACCCCCAGCACCGGCTTTTGCAGGGCGAGGCCGAGCGAATTGGCGATGGCAGCCCCAACCAGTAGCGCACCGGCCAAGCCCGGGCCTTGGGTGTAGCCAATGGCATCAATGGCGGACAGGGGTACCTTGCTTTGCTGAAGAATCTGCTCAAGTAGTGGGATCGCTCGCCGCACATGATCGCGCGACGCCAGTTCGGGAACGACGCCACCGTAGGCTTCGTGCATGGCCACTTGCGAGTGAAGCGCATGCGCAAGTAGACCGCGCTCGGTATCGTAGAGCGCTAGGCCAGTTTCATCACACGAAGATTCAACACCAAGGACGATCATTCACAACCCAATAACAGTCGTAAGTCAGGTGATCGCTTTGGGCAAAAATTCTTGGTGTCAGCGACATCTCGCACCAGGTCTCGCTTTTCCCAAAACGCGTCAGATAGGCCATGCGAGCATCACTGTTGGACGCTCAATTTGAAGCGGCATAAGCTTGAATTGTAGATGAAGACGTCCTGCCCAAATACAGCGAGGCGTATTTGACGTGTAAGCTAGCAGCATGTCACACCCAAATTCATCCTTTCGGGCAGCACCCTTCATTCGCGAGATCGGCCGAGGCAAGAAGGGCGCGCGCGATATGTCGCAGCTTGATGCGCGTGCTGTGTATGAGGCGATGTTAGAGCGTCGCGTGTCAGACCTTGAACTGGGTGCCTTGCTGATTGGGCTGCGCATCAAGGGTGAATCTGTGGCTGAGATTGCTGGCTTTCTGGAGGCTGCCGAGGCTTCATTTGAGCCTTTATCAGCGCCGGAGAGTCGTTTCGCACCGGTGGTGATACCGAGCTATAACGGCTCGCGACAATTACCGAACTTGACGCCGCTGCTTGCGCTGCTACTGGCGCGTGAGGGCGTGCCGGTGCTGGTGCATGGAGTGACTGAAGATCCGGGTCGGGTCACAAGCGCAGAAATTTTTGAGGTACTGGGTATCACAGCGCTAAGCGATCGCGCGCAAGCGAGCAGTGCGCTGGCAAAAGCGTTACCGGTGTTTATGCCGATCAGTCTGCTCGCGCCAAAGATTTATCAGCTACTGCAAGTGCGCCGCGTACTCGGGCTGCGCAACTCGACCCATACGCTGGTCAAGATCATGCAGCCATTTCAGCAATCTGCGTTGCGCTTGGTGTCTTATACCCATCCCGAGTACCTACCGGTGCTCTCCAGCTATTTTCTGACGCTGGCTGATCCGGCCCGCGGTGATGTTTTTCTGATGCGCGGTACCGAGGGCGAAACCGTTGCCAATCCAAAGCGCGCCAATGCAGTGACGTGGTTGCATCAAGGTCAGGCAACCGAGTTGGTCGAGCGACAGGCACCCAATGACGAGTTGCCAGTACTGCCTGCGGCGAGTGATGCGCACACCACGGCGCGATGGATTAAAGAGGCTTTGGCTGGTCAGCAACCTATCCCGGCACCGATTACTGAGCAGCTGGAACATTGCCTGCGCGTTGCACGGCAGCTGCGCGCATGAGCGAGGCGTTTGATGTCGCGGTGATTGGTGCGGGCGCTGCTGGCATGATGTGCGCCGCAGTAGCGGGGCAGCGTGGCCAGCGGGTGGTGCTGATCGATCACGCCCCCAAGTTGGCCGAGAAAATCAGAATTTCGGGTGGTGGCCGCTGCAACTTCACCAACACGGACGCGAATTGGCAGCACTACCTGTCGCAGAATCCGCATTTTTGTCGTAGTGCGTTGGCCCGCTACACACCGCAGGATTTCATTGGGCTGGTGAAGAAGCACGGAATTCCTTTCCATGAAAAGCACAAGGGACAACTCTTTTGTGATCGTTCGGCGGAAGACATTATTCAGCTGCTGAAGTCAGAGTGTGAACAAGGCGGCGTGCAGTGGCGCATGCCAGTCACCGTCAATCGCGTCTCGAAGGAGGGTGAACGATTCCGTATTGAAACTGGCCAGGGCGAGTTGCGGGCCGAGCATCTGGTGATCGCCACCGGGGGGCTGTCCATACCCAAGATTGGCGCTACCGATTTCGCTTACCGCATTGCAAAGCAGTTTGATGTACCACTGATTGCGCCTCTCCCAGGACTGGTGCCATTGACCTTTGATGCCGCTGGTTGGGTGCCCTATGTGCCAATGGCCGGTATTTCGCTCGAGGTTGAGATTGAATCGGGTGAGCGCAAGTCGCGTGGTCAATTTCGCGAGGACTTGCTGTTCACGCACCGAGGTTTGTCCGGGCCGGCGGTGCTGCAAATCTCTAATTTTTGGCGTGAGGGTTTACCAATTAGCCTAAATTTGCTGCCTGAGTTGGATGTCGGACGCGTGCTGGTCGAACAAAAATCCAGTATCCGGAAAGCGATCGGCAACTGGCTGTCGCAGTATTTACCGAGCAGGCTGGCTGAGGCATGGCTGGCCGCCAATGCCTTTGATCCCGGCGTGCGGGTGGCAGAATTGCCTGATCAGCAACTGCGACGACTAGGCGATAGCTTGAACCGCTGGCAGCTGACACCGAGTGGTTCAGAGGGATACCGTAAGGCAGAGGTCACCCTGGGTGGGGTTGATACTCGGGCCTTGTCCCAGCAGAGCATGGCGGTGCAGGCCGTCCCGGGCCTGCATTTCATTGGTGAGGCGGTGGATGTGACCGGTTGGCTGGGTGGTTATAACTTCCAATGGGCTTGGGCCTCGGGCGTTGCGGCAGGGTTGTCGCTTTGATATTGAACTATTTTTCCATCGAGGGATTATTTGGCCGCTTGGGCGCCTTCCGTTTGGCCAACTTCGCTGCTATACTCTCGGGCTCGGCGTTGTCCAAACATTACTGATTTTTCATGACCATTATCCGCGTTAAAGAAAACGAGCCCTTCGAGGTCGCCCTGCGTCGATTCAAGCGCAGCATCGAAAAAACCGGTTTGCTGACCGAACTTCGCGCGCGCGAGTTCTATGAGAAGCCGACGTCGGAGCGCAAGCGCAAGAAAGCGGCTGCAGTCAAGCGCCACTACAAGCGCATCCGCAGCCAACTGCTGCCGAAAAAGCTCTTCTGATTTTAGGCTCGCCAACAGGCGAGTCAGCAAAAAATGAAAACCCGCTCCGGAATCCTTCCGCGGCGGGTTTTCCTATTCCGTATCCCCATCAATTTATTGCCGTGGACGCAGTGGGTTTCTACACTCTGCGTACCAGCGTTCTTCGGGAGCAGCTATGTCACTTAAGGAAAAACTGTCGGAAGACATGAAGGCCGCCATGCGTGCCAAGGAGAGCGAGAAGCTCGCGACGATCCGATTGATCAACGCCGCCATCAAGCAACGCGAGGTGGATGAGCGCGTTGAGCTTGGCGACGACCAGGTACTGTCCGTTATCGAAAAAATGATCAAGCAGCGCAAAGACTCGATCACCCAATTCGAAGCGGGTGGTCGTCAGGATCTGGCTGACAAAGAGAAATCGGAGATCACGGTGTTAGCTGCGTATATGCCGGCCCAAATGTCGGACGCTGAAGTGCAAGCCGAGGTGGCGGCAGCGGTCGTGCAGTCCGGGGCCAGTGGTCCGCAAGACATGGGTAAGGTCATGGCCGTCCTGAAACCAAAGCTCGCCGGACGCGCCGATATGACTGCAGTCTCCGGCCTTGTGAAAGCAGCACTCGCCAAGTGATCGGTGCCTCTACGCTACGTGTCGCGAGGCACTTGTGATACCGCAGAGCTTTTTGCAGGATCTGCTGAATCGCGTCGACATCGTCGAGGTGGTGGGGCGCTACGTACAGCTGAAAAAGGGAGGTGCCAACTACCTCGGCTTGTGCCCCTTCCATAACGAAAAATCTCCCTCATTCACCGTGAGCCCAGCGAAGCAGTTCTTTCATTGCTTCGGTTGTGGCGCCAACGGTAGCGCTATCGGCTTCATGATGGAGTTTTCCGGGATGAGCTTCATTGAGGCTGTCAAAGAGCTCGCCCAAAATGCCGGTATGACCGTACCGGAGCAGGAAGAGCGCCTCCCGCCAGCGCAGCGTGCGGCAATTCAAGCGAAGAGTCTGGCGCTGTCCGAGGTCATGACGCGCGCTTGTGACTTTTACCGGCAGCAGCTACGTGCTGCGCCCAATGCGATCGATTATCTCAAGCGACGTGGACTCACCGGCGAGATCGCTGCAAAGTTTTGGATAGGCTACGCGCCAGACGCTTGGGATAGCTTGCGCAAAGTATTTCCTGAATACGAAGATGCGGTGTTGGTCGAAGCCGGTATGGTGATCGACAAGAGCGATGAGGAAGGCGGCGCGCGCAAGCGTTATGACCGCTTTCGCGACCGTGTCATGTTCCCCATTCGAAATGCCAAGGGGCAGGTGATCGGTTTCGGTGGTCGTGTGCTTGATCAGGGTGAACCCAAATACCTCAACTCGCCTGAGACGCCCCTCTTTCAGAAAGGCACTGAACTCTACGGCTTGTTCGAAGCGCGACAAGCTATCCGCGAGAAAGGTCATGTCTTGGTGACCGAGGGCTATATGGATGTCGTTGCGCTCGCGCAGTTTGGTGTGGCCCAGGTGGTGGCGACACTGGGTACTGCGTGTACGTCGGTACATGTGCAGAAGCTGTTACGCCAGACCGATCAGGTGGTGTTCAGTTTTGATGGCGATGCTGCGGGCCGACGCGCCGCACGTCGCGCGTTGGAGGCCTGTTTGCCACATGCAACCGACAGCCGGACGCTGAAGTTTCTTTTTCTGCCGGTTGAGCATGATCCAGATAGTTTTATTCGGGCCCATGGCACGGCGGCTTTCGAGCAAATGATCCGTGATGCGACGCCCTTATCGCAGTTCCTGGTCGCCACGGTTACCGAAGCGCAGGACCTGTTGACGGCTGAAGGACGCGCCCGTGCACAATTCGACGCGAAGCCGATGCTGCAGGCGATGCCAGCTTCGTCGCTGCGTTTGCAACTACTTCGGCAGCTGGCGCAGATTACCGATAGCACCGTCCAAGAATTGGAAACCTTGTTCGAGCTGGTGACGCCCAGTACCAACAAGTACCTGAAATCAGCTCCGAAGGCGATACGACGTAAGCCACCGGTTGAGCTCGAGCGCAAAGTGCTTCGCATGTTGCTCGCCCATCCTGTGTTGGCGCATGACTTGGACGATGACGCGCTACAGGTACTTGCTGCAAGCGCGCCCGATCATGGAGAGATGCTGCGTCGTGTGTTGCAAGCGGCCAAGCAGGTATCGGGCGATGCAGGTTTTGCGGTGCTGGCAGACCAGCTTCGGGGTGACGGGGATGAACTCGACGCACTGATTGCTGAGGTGCTGGCCGAGCCGCTGCCGGATCTCGAGCCCGCCCGCATTGAATTGGCCGGTGCGGTGAGGCAGGCCGCAATGCGTGCTTTGCGTTTAGAGCAGGACCGCCTGGTTGCGGAAGGCCTCGCGGATGAGCACGCGCGGGCGCGCTATCGAGAAATCGGGGCGACGCTGGAGCAATTGCGGGTGCTGGGGGAATCTGATCTTGCCGAAGGGGCACAAGACTAGAGAGATTCCGATCAGACGAATCTGAAAAAATAGCGAATCGTCAACGCTGGATTCTCTTCCGCACATAAATCAAGGGGTTAGGCGACCTGCGCGCGTTGGGTTACGCCCGTTCTCATAGAGAAACGGGTGCCTGATGTGCTATGATTGAAGGCTTTTCATTCTGTTTCGTACAGAGCCACAAAACAACGTTCTACCGAGTAGACCCCGCCGGGCGGGCGGCCACCGAGAGCGGCAGAATTAGCGGCGCAAACGCGACCCACTGCCGGAATGCTGGAGACACCAGCGCGGCCAACTCCCCGGTTCCCATTGCAGCATCGACTAACTCCCAAGGGTGGATCGATCCATGGCGACAAGCAAAAAAACTGTGAAAAATTCGACAACCAAGGAAAAAGCCAAGGCGACGGCCACACGCGCCTCGGCAGCGACCAAAAAGCCGGCCAAGCCTGTAAAAGCAGCGGCCAAGAGTCCGGCCAAAAAAGCCGCTACCGTCAAGCCAAAATCTGTAGCGGCCAAGAAGCCTGCGAACAAAGTTGCGACTAAAGCGGTCTCAAAAACCAGTGCTGCTTCAAAGCCGGCCGCGAAAAAACCGGTCAAGGCAACTGCTGCGGCGGCAAATAGCAAATCGAAGGTGAAGGCTGCGGCCAAGCCTGTCGTCGCGCCGAAACCAGTTGCAAAGAAGGGTGAAGTGGTTAGCAACAAAACTCAGGCCAAGGCAACGCCTCCAGCAAAAAAAGCGGTCAGCGCTCCGGCGAAGGTCGCCAGTGGCAAGCCAGCGCCGGTGAAGGCACCAGCCAAGGCTGCCTCTGATAAAGCTGCCGCCAAGGGCGACCATCAGATTCTGTCGGTGAAGCAAACGACCGATGCTGCCGCGCTGGCGGCCATCGATACCTCCGGCTATGTGCTGCCCTCGGTCAAAGTACCTGGTCGTCGTGGACGCAAGCCGCGCGACTACCAGCCCGAGAGTGATGAGATTGCGCAGTTGAATGCCGTTGAGCGCGCCGAGCAACTCAAGGCAGCGGACAAGGCCAAGGCACGTGACCGCAAAAACAAAGAGAAGCAGTTCCTGAAAGATGCCTTTGCCGCAGATTCCGAGGCGAGCGAGGAGGAACTCGAGCGCCGTCGGCAGAAGCTGAAGACCTTGATCAAGCTGGGTAAGGATCGTGGTTTCCTGACCCACTCCGAGATCAACGATCACCTGCCTGAAAACATCATCGATCCAGAAGCGATCGAAGGCATCATCGGCACATTCAACGACATGGGCATCGCGGTGTATGAGCACGCGCCAGATGCCGAGGCGCTGCTGCTGTCGGATAACGTCGCCACGGTCGCTAACGATGAAGATGCCGAGGCCGCTGCCGAAGCTGCGCTACAGACTGTTGATTCTGATTTTGGCCGAACCACCGATCCGGTGCGGATGTACATGCGTGAGATGGGTTCGGTCGAACTGCTCACGCGTGAGGGCGAGATCGAGATCGCCAAGCGTATTGAGGCCGGCCTGAAAGACATGATCCAGGCGATCTCCGCTTGCCCCATGACGATCTCGGAAATCCTCGCGCTGTCCGAGCGGATTAGTAAAGACGAGTCCAAGATCGACGAGGTCGTCGATGGCTTGGTTGATCCGAACGCACCCGATGATGCGCCAGTCGCGCCGCTGCCCATCAAAGCGGCGGATGATGAGGACGAGGATGAGGACGAGGATGAGGACGAGGACGAGGAAGAAGAAACCTCGAACGCTGGCGGCGGTGCTGCCGGTTTCTCGCCCGAGCAACTCGAGCAACTAAAGCAGGACTCGCTTGCCAAGTTTGCGACGATCAGCACGCAGTTCGACAAAATGCGCCGTGCCTATGAGCGCGATGGCTATAACTCGAAGCCTTATGTCAAGGCACAAGAGGCGATTTCGAACGAGCTGATGGGCATTCGTTTCACCGCCAAGGTGGTTGAGAAGCTTTGTGACACGCTGCGTTCGCAAGTTGACGAAGTGCGTCAGATCGAGCGTCAGATTCTCGACGTGGTGGTGAATAAATGCGGCATGCCGCGGACTCACTTCATTAAGGTTTTCCCGGGTAACGAGACCAACCTGAAATGGATTGATGGTGAGGTCAGTGGTAATCACGCCTACAGCACCATACTCGCGCGTAATGTGCCGGCCGTGAAAGAGCTTCAACAAAAGCTGCTTGATCTGCAGTCACGCGTGGTATTGCCATTGCCAGATCTGCGCGAGATCAACAAGAAGATGGCCGCCGGTGAGACCAAGGCACGCAAGGCCAAGCGTGAGATGACTGAGGCGAACTTGCGCTTAGTGATCTCGATCGCGAAGAAGTACACCAATCGTGGCTTGCAATTCCTCGATCTGATCCAGGAAGGCAATATCGGCCTGATGAAAGCGGTGGATAAATTCGAGTATCGACGTGGCTATAAATTCTCGACCTATGCGACTTGGTGGATTCGTCAGGCCATCACTCGCTCGATCGCGGATCAGGCACGCACGATTCGTAT
>CAZLJL010000029.1:0-11278 GCA_964559785.1 uncultured Bifidobacterium sp. | reverse complement strand
AGCCGTCGAAGTCGTTGAACCGTTATTCGAAATCTTTCGTGTGTGCGTGCTTGTCCGGTCCTGCTAATTTCATCTGGCGTTCTGCCAATTGATTATCGCCTCGTCGCCGCAGTGTATTGATAGAGTCATTGACATCCGCTCCCCGGAACAGTAACGGCATGATGAGTTCTTCATCGGCATTTAACCAGACGAGAAATGAAAGCCTATGCAGATCATTACCCTCGTCAAAGGGCATGTCGAGTATCGCTTCACGCAATTTCACCAGTAAATCGGTGTAGGTGTCCATCATCGATGGCAAACAATTCCGCAGGACTCGCCAGGATAACAATTCAGTGGTTGCGCCTGGATCGCCGATGGTATGGTCAAGAATCTTAATGCATTGATCAAGATCGATCGCCGCTCTCGATACTAATTGGCAGAGCAGCTTTCCCGTGCATCGCACGGTTTCCTCATCATTGTTAAGAAGCGCGGCTTCCATCAAGTTATGATGGTCGAATTGATCCTGCAATAGGTTCAAACAAGCCTCGCTGGAGATCAATTTTCGACTATACATCTGGCCGGTACTATCGACGATTGCTCGTAACGCTGGGCGAGAGCTGGCGATGGTCAGCTTATACATTTGCACGAGATTGTGTAACGGAAGAATCAGTGTCCGCCAAGCATCGTCGGGAAGCTGATTTCCTACATCATGAGGGTTCAGCGTCGAGTGCCACATTAGAAAATCTTCGATCAGCTTCAAGTACGCTTTGGTTGTATCTGTATGGCCTTGGGCTACGGCTTGTTCGATTGCAAATAAGCCTGTATTCAAATAAGCTGCTTTCAGGATATTGAAGACCGGTTGCGCATTTTGCTTTGCATCGGTGTAAATTTTTCTGAGCCAGACGCCAAAGCTCTCGACGCCTTCAGAGATGCCACAGGCTAAAAAAATAGGGAAAAAATTTTCAACTCCCTGATCAAAAAATGCCCAGTTAACTTGGGGCGATTCACCCTCTGCTCTAATGTCGGTATCCACCAGTAGTAACGAGGGCACAGTATCGGGAAAAAAATAGAGATGGTGTAACTCTGTCGGAATCAGGCTCAAAAAATTTGTATATTGAACTTTGTGCAACCAATACTCGGATCGGCGCGTATGCGTTAACGTCTGGTTGGGGTCCATCATGATCTTGACAAAATGCTCATTACTGTTCGGCTTGTAACGCAGCACCAGCACGAATGAATGATTAGAGCTTAATGCGAAGTATGATTTAGACAGACTCTCCTTGTTTCCCGAGCTATCTTTTTGCGCTGCATTCTGCAGATCTTTAAATTGCTCGGTTGCCCATAATCCGAAACGTGAATCGCTGACGCAATGGTAAGTACGACTGGATTGTATATATGCAAAAAAATGTCTATCCAGCTCCTGAGATATTTTTTTTGGTAAATCGTTTAAATCAGAAATGCCGAGATAGCCGTTTTCCAATTGAGTAGCGGTGTCTTTACGCTGCAGATGTGGTAGCACATAAGCTGCAATATGTCGGCATACGATAGGGATTTCTGTGCCTGCAAAATTTGCACTGGCATTCATTGATTGCAGGTCTGGCTCGTTACGACCCCGCAAAGTTTTGTAATAGCTTTGGCCGGGGAGCGCGTGAACGCGGAACTGGCCACTGTCCGTCATCCGGTAGCAGCGGAGTTTTGTCATTCGAGGCGTGGTGAGCGAAACATCCACCGGCGAATGAACGTAGATTTCTTCCGTTGTCACCGAAACGGATCCCGAAACTTGCTGAAGCCTTGGCCATGGGAGAAGATCGAGTCGATGCCCGACATAGCCCCGCAAGATCAATTCTTGCAGTACGGGCATCTCACTGCATATAGCGGGAAGACTGTAGATATTCTCTGGGAGTATCAGATATTTGATGGCGCTTAGTGCTGATCCAAGGGTTCCGCTCGGTAAAGCGGCCAGCGTTGCCGCAGAAAGCCAAGATAAATCGACTGACTCTGGATTATCCCGAGTCAACTTGAGAATGCTTTCCCGGGCAGCGATGCAGTCCTGTATTAGTTGTTCGCTCGTGAAATCTGCAAATTCCATTAGCGCCAACTCGTCACGCTTAGCATCGTGATGGATCTTTTGCCTCTTTGATGAAGGCAGGTCTTCCGAGTCCTCTGGGCTGCGGGATCGTTTGCCATCGCTTGGAATGCCTTGCATGAACGCTCCTCGCTCAATCCCGGCAGCCAACTACTTGATGTGGACGGTGGATACTCGAATGAGGTCTGCCGGTGAAAAGACTTTGTCACCGATGGACGGCGTGTTTCCGATGAAAGAATGAATACACGATGAATCATTGGCGCGTAGGGCGCGCGCAAAAAAGCCCGCATATGCGGGCTGGCGTTGGTCAGCGCTTGACTGCGTTAGTCGGCGATGGTGATCCCTGCTTGTTGTGCCTGCTGGTCTGCGTGATACGAGCTACGCACCATCGCGCCGACTGCGGCGTGGACAAAGCCCATTTGCTTGGCCTCGTGCTCAAACATTTTGAATGTGTCCGGATGCACATAGCGCCGCACGGGCAAGTGATCACCGCTGGGCATTAGGTACTGACCAATGGTTAACATATCGACGTCATGTGCGCGCAGGTCGCGCATCACCTGAAGAATTTCTTCATCGGTTTCGCCGAGCCCCACCATGAGACCTGACTTGGTAGGTACGTCCGGGCACAGAGCTTTGAAACGCTTCAGTAGTTCAAGCGAGAAGGCATAGTCCGATCCGGGTCGCGCTTCACGGTACAGGCGGGGCACGGTTTCAAGGTTGTGGTTCATCACATCGGGCGGCGCAGCCTGCAAAATCTCGAGCGCTCGATCGATACGGCCTCTGAAATCCGGCGTCAGAATCTCTATTCGAGTAGCCGGTGACAGTTCGCGTACGCGCCGTATGCAATCGACAAAATGTGCAGCGCCGCCATCTCGCAAATCATCACGGTCGACCGATGTGATCACCACATAGGAGAGCTTCAGCGCTGCAATGGTGCGTGCCAGATTCTCGGGTTCGTTGACATCGAGCGGATCGGGGCGGCCGTGGCCAACATCACAAAACGGGCAGCGGCGGGTGCATTTGTCACCCATGATCATGAAGGTAGCGGTGCCCTTGCCGAAGCACTCACCAATGTTCGGACAAGACGCTTCTTCACACACGGTGACCAGCTGATTCTTGCGCAAGATATCTTTGATTTCGTAGAAGCGCGTGGTCGGTGACGCCGCTTTTACGCGGATCCATTCTGGCTTTGCCAGCTTCTCGGCGGGTACGATCTTGATAGGAATGCGCGCGGTCTTGCCCGCGCCTTTTTGTTTTTGGTTCGGGTCGTAGCGGGTATCGAGGGTATCGCCGGAATCAGACATGGCTCAAGGCATTAGTTGTTGTTCGAGCGCGCGGGCCAGTTGCTCTTGCACCTCAAGCAGTGACGCCTTTACGCCCAAGCTGCGCAGATCAACAGTTGCAAGACCGGAATAGCCGCAGGGATTAATCCACTCGAAGGGTTGCAGATCCATCGCGACATTCAAGGACACGCCGTGATAGGTGCAACCATTAGCGCGGATCTTCAAGCCCAGTGCGGCGATTTTTGCCCCACGCCATTCGCCGTTTGCGATGTAAATCCCTGGCGCGCCAGCCTTGCGCTCACCCATGCAATTATACGTGGCGAGGGTCTCGATCACAGCTTGTTCGATGCGATGAACAAACTCTCGCGGTAGTAGCCGCCGGCCGTCGCGTCGAAGATCGAACAGCAGATAAGCGATCGCCTGCCCGGGGCCGTGATAGGTGACCTCGCCACCGCGGTCGGTTTGAACCACGGGAATCTGGTGCGCATCGATCACATGGGCAGGGTCGGCGCCCAGTCCCAACGTAAATACCGGCGGATGCTCGACCAGCCATAGCTGGTCATCGGTCTCAGGTGTGCGCGTATCGGTAAACGCGCGCATGGCAGCGAAACTCTGCTCATAAGACTCAAGGCCACGGCGCAGAATCAGCAGCTCATGCATGCGGCTTACAGCACCACCTTGACCATCGCATGTGACGATAGCTCACGGTAGAGATTGTCGAGCTGCTCGCGACTAGTAGCGCGCACGGTCACGGTCAGCGCCAGATAGTTGCCTTGTGATGAGGGCCGCATGGTCATTTTGCCGGCGTGGAAGTCGGGATCATGACGCTGAACTAGCTCCACCATGGTTTGCGCGAATGCATCCTGCATGATTCCCATGATCTTGATCGGGAAGTCGCTGGGATACTCAATCAGACTTTCGCTGGGTAGCGGCATCATCCGGTCCTGCGATCAATGGGGCAGCAGCAGCCGTAGCGTATCGATCGAGCGGCCGACAATGCTGGCGGTAGGTACGGGTTCAAGTGCCAGTAGCGGTACGCTATTGATGACCTGATCATTCGCCAGTAGCTTCAGCGTACCAACTGGCGCGTGCTGCGCGATCGGTGCAACCAAGGGATCCGTGCGCTCAACTTGTGTGGTGATTTTCGGGCGACTGCCTAATGGTAGCGTCACATACACGTCGCGATTAAAGCCAAGCTTCAATTCATTGATCGCGCCTTTCCATACGGTTGGCGTGAGTACGACTTGGCCTTTGCTATACATTTTGTGGGTCTCGAAGTTCTGAAAACCCCAATTCAAGAGTTTTTGGCTTTCCTGTGCGCGCACCGAGTCCGATACGGTGCCAAGCACCACCGATAGCATTCGCCGTTCACCATGTGTGCCGTTTGGTCGCTTGGCGGCGGCGATCAGGCAGTAACCTGCTCCTTTTGTATGCCCGGTCTTTACACCGTCAACCGTCGGATCCACCCAGAGCAGCCTGTTGCGATTGGGTTGGGTGATCTTGTTATAGGTGAAGGTCTTGGTCGAGTAAATCTTGTACAGCTCGGGGAAGTCTATGATCAAACGATTAGCCAGTGTCGACAGGTCACGCGCAGTGGCGTAATTATCGGGATGGGGTAGTCCGTGTGGATTGGCAAAGCGCGTATTGGTGAGGCCAAGGCGGAGTGCCTCGCGATTCATTTGATCGACAAATGTCGCTTCACTTCCAGCGATTGCCTCAGCTAGCGTGATTGCCGCATCATTGCCTGATTGAACGATCAGTCCGTACAGCAAGTCTTGTATCCGCACCGGTGTTGATGGCTCGATGAACATCTTGGAGCTATCGCCATCCACCTTCCATGCACTCACCGAAACATTTACCGTCTGTTGCAGGTCGATGCGCTTGTCTCTGACTGCTGAAAAAGCCAGGTACGCGGTCATCAGTTTGGTGAGTGATGCCGGCTCGATCCGCATATCGGGTTCGTGCGCAGCGAGAATTTGGCCGCTGGTCGCATCCATCAACAACCATGAGCGGGCGGCAATCGTAGGGGGTGCGACCGATTCGGCGGCCGCATTGGCAAACAGACACAGCGCCGCGCAGACGGCCAGGAATTTTTTCATTGAATGGGGACGGTTTCAGCAGCAAACATGCTGCACGGATTATAGCGCTCTGTGCTGAACGTCGAGGGTGTTATGCAGACCTATGCCGACCCCCAGGCGGCGATCACGATCTGTTTGATGTGGTGAAGTTTGCGATGGAAAAAATGATCAGCACCCGGAATCACCACCACGGGTAGATCTTGCGGCCGAGCCCAGTCGAATACATCAGTAAGCGGAATGGTTTCATCCTGTTCGCCATGAATCAACAGCGTATTTGATGGCACAGGCGCGAGCTCCCACTTGCCAGCGGCACAACCCACCAAAACCAAACGCTCTGCGCCTTTGTTTTGCGCGGTTAACTGCTCATTAAGTCGCGACAGCACGAAGGTACCGAAAGAAAATCCGCCCATGGCGACTGGTAGCCCAGGATACAGCTTCACCATGTGGGAATGTAGCAGCGCCATGTCATCCGTCTCACCGATACCATGGTCGTGCACGCCTGCGGACGCACCCACGCCGCGGAAATTCATGCGGGCACACACATAGCCAAGCGCTAGAAAGGCACGCACCAGAGTTTGCACCACCTTGTTGTCCATGCTGCCACCATACAAAGGATGCGGATGCGCGATTAACGCGATGCCCCGAGGAGCTGCTTGAGGTGGCAGATCAAGCTTGCACTCAATATTGCCGGCAAGTCCTTGGAGAAAGAAGGATTGTGTCTGAGCGTTCATGGTCACTAAGGTTCATCATTCGCGGCGCTGCCAGCGTGGAATGAGCGTTAGATTTTCAAGCGCTCGACGACCTTGCCCTCTACTAAATGCGAATCGATGATTTCATCGATATCGTGTTCGTCGACATAGGTGTACCAGACCGCTTCTGGATAGATCACCATCACTGGACCTTCCTCACAGCGATCAAGGCAGCCTGACTTGTTGATACGCACTTTGCCTTGGCCGTTCATGTTGAGTGCCTTCACGCGGCGCTTGGCGTGCTCTTGCGCGCGTTGGGCGCCGCGCTCGGCGCAGCATGCTCGACCATCGTCGCGCACATTAGTACAGATAAACACATGGTGTTGGTAGAAAGGGTCGCTCATGACAAAGTGGCAAATCGGGTGGCTTGGCTGCGCATGATACCGCTCTAGACCTGACGATGCGTCGGTTGCAGTAAAACCCAAAGCGCAAACGCTGGCCAGAACAAGGACAAAAACTGCGCAGCGCCGTTGAAGTTCAAGAATTTGCCCTGCACCCACTCGCTGAGCGTTGCCAGAAAATACGGGTTCGACGGCAGTAGGTTGAGTAGCAGCAGGCAGATCAGCAAGGCAACAATGGCAGCGCGGCGCTGTGCCGCCACGGGCGCGAAGGACAGGCCCGCGAGCATCACCGCACCGACCAGCAATCCGCTAGCGGCAGACGGCGTCAGCCAGGCAAACGCATCCGAGGGCGAGAATAGCACCGCGTGTGCCAGCGCCTTGGTCATTGTCGCTGCCAATAACAAGCCAATCGCCAGGACTGCTCGCGGGGCTTTGCGCCGTGTTTGACACAGCAACGTCAGGACGGCAGCAGTCATGCCGAGCGCGGTCACGACGATTTCGGCCAGCAGGAAGTGTTCAATATCCACACTGATATCGCGCCATAGCAGTTTGCCGATATCGATCGGTGCATCGAACCAACCGGATAGCTTGGCCGATAGCGTCGGCAACCACAGTCCGTGTCCAAACAAATACGGTTGGGGATAAATTTGTGCCAAAGGCCAGAGCGCAACAACGATCAGGCCGGCGCTGGATCGCGCGTCGAACCAATGCGACTTTAGTGCGCGCAGTCGACTTTGCTTGAGTACCGGCGCCGAGAATCGTTGGCCTACGATAGCACCGATCAGTACACCGCTGGCATTAGTGATCAGGTCGAGTATGCTCGGTACGCGCGAAGGCAAATAGCTCTGCACACATTCCAGCAGCACCGCCAGCAAAACACCACTTGCGATCGCACATAGCACGGCTGCTGCATCGGACAGTCGCGGATACAGAGCAAAAACGATTAGCGCGCCAAGTGGCACATAGCCCACCACATTGGTGACCAAGTCAAAGGCGGTCCAGTAGTGGGGCAGTCCCTCGAATAGATAAGACCACGGCGCAAGACCGTTGCTGCGCCAGCCTGCCCAAGGATAACAACTGGCATAAATCACCAGCACCAGGTAAAACACCAGCCCAATACGGGCAGTCGTCGATGCTTCGGCCTCGCGCTTGCGATGCTCGGGTGAGGTAACTGGCAGGGACGAGATCGGCGCCGACATGCACTGCAGTTTATTGGACTTTCCAGCGGGCGTCATCCGTCGCAGGCGTAGCCGATACAATGTGCACATGAGCGATTCGCTAGACGCCGACCGAATTGCCGCGCAATGCAGTGCGGTGGAGAATGGTCTTGTTATCGAGGTAGTTGCAGAGACTGCCTCCACCAACGCTGATTTACGGCAGCGTATTGATCAGCTGCGCTCGCCGGTGCTGCGTGTCGCCGAGCAGCAGACCGCAGGCCGTGGTCGCGCAGGGCGTGTGTGGCATGCAGCGCCTGGCGATAGTTTGTGTTTTTCACTGGCGTGGCCGTTTTCAAGAGGACTCGTGCAGTTGGCTGGTTTACCCTTGGCTGTTGGTGTGGCGCTCGCGGACACATTGCGTGCGCTTGGCTATCCGGTGACGCTGAAGTGGCCGAACGACTTGTTGCTGGATGCTGCCAAGCTTGGTGGTGTGCTGGTTGAAACTGGTACCGCACGCACCGAGCATAGTGAAAGCGTATGGGCAGTGATTGGCGTGGGGCTGAATATCCACCCGAATTCGGCGCGCGATACCGGCGTACTGCATGACGTCGCATCACTCGGCGAACATATTGATCGCAATGCATTATTGTCGAACATTACCGATGCCTTGGTCGATGCACTTCGTTCGTTTGATCAACACGGCCTTGCCCCATTCATCGATCGTTGGCAACGTTGGCATGCCTTTGCTGGTTTGCCCGTATGCGTGATGGATCAGGGTAAATTACTGCACGAGGGTATTGCACGCGGCATCGATGCCACGGGCTGTTTGCAACTGGAGACCGATGCGGGGCTCATCGCGATAGCAGCGGGCGATCTTTCTCTACGCTCGCTCGTGAATCATAGGGCGTGACATGCGATTACTGATCGACGCAGGTAATACTCGCGTGAAATGGGCGCTGGCAGAGAAACACGCCGCGCCTGGCGAATGGCAGTCGAGTGGCGCGCTATTTCATTCAGAGCTCGTTGCGCTGGGCGACGTCTTGTCGCAGCACCAGCTACGCAGTGCATGGGTATCGAATGTGGCCGGCGCATCAATCAGATCGCAGCTGGAAGCATTACTGCGCGCAAGCGGGATGCCGATCGAATCGGTGCACTGGTTTCGCTCGCAGGCGCAGTGCGCCGGTGTGATCAATGGTTACCGAGACCCGAGCCAGCTGGGTTGTGATCGTTTTGCTTCATTGCTGGGCGCGCGCGCGCTGTTTCCTGAACAGTCTCTGCTCGTCATCACCGCGGGTACCGCGACCACGATTGATGCGCTGGATGACTCCGGACGCTTTCTGGGTGGCATGATTCTTCCCGGACTCGGTACCATGGCGCAGTCACTTGCACTCAGCACTGCGCAGCTACCGCACGTCGAGGCGCGTTTATCTGTGTCGTGCTTCGCAGACAACACGCTCGATGCGATTGTCAGCGGTTGTGTGCAGGCTCAGCTGGGCGCGATTATGCAAGCCCGCGCACAGTTACCATCGGCATTCTGCGTGCTGTCTGGTGGCGCGGCGGAATACCTGTTGCCGTATCTACCTGCACCGGTCGAGCAGGTCGAGCAGCTGGTGCTGCGCGGCCTGCAGGTTGCTGCCTTATCGGAGTCGTTATGAGACCGCTATTTTATTTACTACTACTGGCTAATGCGATCATCTTCGTGCTGCTGCAGGCCACTCAGCGATTTGGCGGCGACTCGGACCGGATGTCGCAACAAGTGAATGCCGAGCGCTTGAACCTGGTCGATGTTTCTGGCAAATCGCCCGCGTCCGTGAGTCATTCCTCGAAGCCGGTTTGTATTGAAATCGGCGACTTCAATACCCAGACGGTGGGGTCCTTCGAGCAGCAAGTTGCCAAGTTGTCGTCCCCACCGACGGCCGAACGTCGCCTGGTACAAGCCGCTTCATCTCAGCTGATCTTTATTCCACCGCAGGCTAGCGAAGAGGCGGCTAACCGGCGCTTGGCGCAGTTACGCACATTGGGCTTCACCGATAGCGCCGTGATTCGCGACGACTCTGCACGACGTTGGGGCATTTCGCTGGGACGCTTTACCCGCACCGAATTGGCAGAGGCCCATCTGGAGAAGTTACGGGCGGCAGGCGTGAGTGATGCGCGCATCGGCGAATACCCGCTGAATACCGCGCGCTATGCGATACGGGTGACGCTGGAGGACGCCGAGTCGCGCGACGATTTGAAGGCACTGGCAACCAAATTCGGCGGCCTCACGCTGCGCGCTTGTCACTAGCGCTTGGGTCGCTAAAAATCTGACGCGAGCCATCTCAGGTTGGGAGTAAAATCGCGACTCTTTCCAGCCCGCTGACAACCCCTACCGCAATGCCCACTTCTGCTATTGCTCCCGAGATCAAGGCCGAGATCCTCGCGGAGGCACTACCTTATATCCGTAAGTTCCACGGCAAGACCATCGTCGTCAAATATGGTGGTAATGCCATGACTGAAGAGCGACTGAAGCATGGCTTTGCGCGTGATGTCATCCTGCTGAAGCTGGTGGGCATGAATCCGGTGGTTGTCCATGGCGGCGGGCCACAGATTGATAGCGCACTGAAGAAAATCGGTAAGCAGGGTAGCTTCGTGCAGGGCATGCGTATCACCGACGAAGAGACCATGGAAGTGGTGGAGTGGGTGTTGGGTGGCGAGGTGCAGCAAGACATCGTGATGTTGATTAATCATTACGGTGGCCAGGCGGTGGGCCTGACCGGTAAAGACGGTGGCCTGATTCGCGCCCGCAAGATGCAGATGCCTGACAAAGACAAGCCAGGCCAGTATGTCGATATCGGCTTCGTCGGTGAGATCGAGGCGATTAACCCCGCCGTGGTCAAAGCGCTTCAGGATGATGCTTTCATCCCCATCATCTCGCCGATTGGCTTTGGCGTTGATGGTCAGGCGTACAACATCAATGCCGATTTGGTCGCTGGCAAAATTGCCGAAATCCTGCGTGCAGAAAAGCTGATCATGATGACCAATATCCCGGGCGTTTTGGATAAAAATGGTCAGTTGCTGACCAACCTGTCCGCGCGCGAAATTGATGACATGTTCGAAGATGGCACGATCTCTGGCGGCATGCTGCCGAAGATTTCATCCGCGCTGGATGCCGCAAAGTCGGGTGTCAATACAGTTCATATCATCGACGGACGCATCGAGCATTCACTGCTGCTGGAAGTGCTCACCGAGCAGGCGTTCGGCACAATGATCCGCTCCCACTGATCTCGGTCCATCCAGCGACTGCGCGGTCCGCGCTTGCGCCTGCAATGCTCGCTGTACAGTCCTTGCGGCTGCGCCTCTCGATACACGATCGCGCTGCTCGCTATGCTTGCTCGACGAAGCTCAGATTCCATGCATATCGAGGTGGCACGTGACGCGTAAGCTCGTCTGGCTGTTCGATCTCGACAACACGCTGCATAACGCGTCGCACGCGATCTTCCCTGCTATCAACAACAACATGAATGCGCTGATTTCGCGCGTACTGGCCGAGCAAAATCTGCCCGCGCATCCTGATGCCGTCAATGAAGTACGCGTGCGTTACTGGCAGCGTTATGGCGCCACCTTGC
>CAZLJL010000028.1:0-11296 GCA_964559785.1 uncultured Bifidobacterium sp. | reverse complement strand
GACCGTGAAACGACTTCGCGCCGATGATAGTGCTGCAACCAGTGTGAAAGTAGGTTATCGTCAGGCTACTATCCTGAAAACCCCCGACCAAGATTTGGCCGGGGGTTTTTCTTTTGTGCGTCGCTCAAACTCACGTGCCGATTGGCGAAGCGTAAATGAGCGAATCAGGGTAGCGGAATCAGCGAAGCGGAGCTTCGGACAGGAAGCGTTTCGCTAGCTGCACCCAATAGCTTGCGCCAACGGGAAGCAAGTCGTCGTTGAAGTCGTAGCTGGGATTGTGGAGATTGCATGGGCCTAGGCCGTGCCCGTGGTCGCGATGGGTGCCGTCGCCATTGCCGATAAAGACATAGCAGCCCGGCTTCTCTTGCAGCATGAATGCAAAATCCTCCGAACCCATCGTCGGTTCGATATCCGATAGCGCCCCGTCGGCGCCAACCACATCTTTCATCACCCCCAATGCAAACTCAGCTTCTGGTCGATGGTTAATCAGTGGCGGATAATTTCTCGTGAATGCAAACTCCACTGTGGCGCCGAAGGCCGCTGCAGTATGGGCAGCCACATCACGCATTCTTTGTTCGATCAGGTCGAGAACCGGTAGCGTGAATGTCCTTACTGTGCCAATCATCGATGCTGAATCCGGCACGATATTGGTGGCGCTACCTGTATGAATCTGGGTGATCGATAGCACCGCAGAATCAAGGGGACTCACGTTGCGCGAAACAATAGTCTGCCAGCTCTGAGCAATCTGCACTGCAACCATCACCGGGTCAACCGCACGATGCGGCTGAGCCGCGTGCGACCCTTTGCCATGAATGGTTAACTCGAACTCATTGGAAGAGGCCATCATAGGCCCAGGAACCACGCCCATGGTTCCGGCGCGCATACCCGGCCAGTTGTGCATGCCAAACACTGCCTCCATCGGACACTGCTCGAAAAGCCCATCGTCCATCATGGCCTTTGCACCGCCACGACCCTCTTCTGCCGGTTGGAAAATCACATACACCGTGCCATCAAAATCTCGGTGCTGCGAGAGATAGTGGGCAGCGCCGAGCAGCATCGCCGTGTGCCCATCGTGACCGCAGGCGTGCATTTTTCCATCATGCTGAGAGCGATGAGGAAACTGATTGTGTTCTTGTAATGGCAGCGCATCCATATCTGCACGCAGGCCAACCGCACGCGAACTGCTTCCCGCGCGAATGACGCCAACCACCCCGGTACCGCCGAGCCCGCGAATCACCGGGATGCCCCAACTCTCCAACTGTTGCGCCACGAGTTGAGAAGTTTTCGTCTCCTCGTACGCGAGCTCTGGATGCGCGTGAATCGTGCGTCGGATTTGCTTAAGCTCGTCGTGAAACTTCAGGATGGGATCAATCAGCTTCATGGCGTCTAATAAAAAAGTGGAGGAAAGAAGTACAGCAAAGCATGTGTAATATTAACCGCAGCTCGGCCCCTACATCGCTTGCCGAATCGATAATTTTACCTACCCCTCAAATTCATGCATACACGTACCATTCGCGCGGCCTGTCCGCATGATTGTCCCGATACCTGCGCCATGCTAGTCACAGTCGAGGGTGAGAAGGCCGTTGCGATTCAGGGCGACCCAGATCATCCGAATACAGCTGGCGTGTTGTGCACCAAGGTCTCGCGCTACCTGGAGCGCACCTACCATCCAGACCGCCTGCTTCATCCGATGAAAAGAATCGGGCCCAAGGGAAGCGGACAGTTTGCACAAATTAGTTGGGACGAGGCCCTGACGACTATCTCTGAGCGTCTGCGTACAGAGGCAGCGAAAGACCCGCGTGCGATCCTGCCCTATAGCTATGCAGGAACGATGGGCGTCGTCCAAGGTGAATCAATGGCCATGCGATTCTTCAATCGACTTGGGGCATCCAAGCTGGATCGAACCATTTGTTCATCCGCGGGAACCGTCGGATATCGTTACACCTTGGGCGCAAAAATTGGCACCGATACTGAGCAATTCGAGAACGCTAAGTTGATCATCATCTGGGGCGGAAATCCCATTGGCTCAAACTTGCATTTTTGGATGCGGGCGCAGGAGGCCAAGCGCCGCGGCGCGGTACTGATTGCCATCGACCCCTACCGATCACTGACAGCAGAAAAATGCCAGCACCATATCGCCCCATTGCCGGGTACCGATAGCGCACTCGCGCTCGGGATCATGCACGTGCTGATCCGTGACGATCTGCTGGATCATGATTACATTGAACAATACACATTGGGTTTCGATCAGTTGAAACAACGGGTCGCTGAATGGCACGTGCAACGCGTTGCAAAGATATGCGGGATCACCGTCGACGAGATTGAAATGTTGGCTACCTTGGTCGGCACTACCGCAAAACAAGGCGACCCGGTTGCAATTCGGCTCAACTACGGCGTTCAACGCAGCCACGGAGGTGGCATGGCCGTTCGCAATATCACATGCCTGCCGGCGTTAATTGGCGCATGGCGGCATCCAGCCGGTGGTGTACTACTTTCTTCGGGTGATAGCTTTCCAGAGCAAACCCAGCTACTGGAACGGCCAGATCTTGCCCCGCCCGAGCATTCACTGCCCACGCGTACTATCAACATGAGCACGATCGGTGACGACTTGCTACGAGAGGCGTCACCCGAATTCGGTCCAAAGCTATCGACACTGATTGTCTATAACGCCAACCCAGTCGCGGTGGCGCCAGAATCTGCGAAGGTAGCGAAGGGATTTGCGCGCGAAGATCTGTTTACAGTGGTCCTAGAGCACTTCAAAACCGATACTGCAGACTATGCAGATATCCTGCTACCCGCGACAACTCAGCTTGAACATGTCGATGTTCATGCGACGTATGGGCACCTATATATCGTCGCGAACAACGCCGCGATCAAGCCGATCGGCGAAGCTAAACCCAACAGTGAAATATTTCGGTTGTTAGCCGCTAAGATGGGATTCTCAGAGCCGTGTTTTTCAGATAGCGACGACGATCTCGCTGCACAGGCCTTTAACCCAGCCAGTACGACTGCGCCCGGCTACGATTGGCAAAATGTGAAACAAGCCGGCTGGGTAAAGTTGCAAATGCCGCCAGCGCCATTCGCTCATGGCGGCTTTCCTACGCCGTCTGGAAGATGCGAGTTCTATTGCGAGCGTATGAAAGCCGATGGACTCGATCCCTTGCCTACTTACATACCACCTCACGAATCTTTGGCCTCTACGCCCGATTTGGCGCAACGATTTCCGCTGGCGATGATCTCACCACCACAGCGAAATTTTTTGAATACCAGTTTCGTGAATGTTCAAAGTTTACGAAATACGGAAGGCGAACCTCATCTGCACATACATCCTGACGATGCACGAGCGCGTAGCATTGCCGATGGTGATGTCGTGCGCGCCTTCAATCAGCGCGGTGAAATGCTGTTAAAAGCGCATGTAACAGACGCAGCGCGCCATGGCTTGGTAGTAGCGCCATCGATTTGGTGGAAAAAACTCGCCCCTGATCATAAAAATGCTAATGAGCTGACCAGTCAGCGTTTAACCGACATGGGCCGTGCACCGACTTTTTATGATGTGTTGGTTCAAGTCGAAAAACTCGATACCACGCCGACGTCTAGACTATGAAGCAGTGGCTTGCAAGAATCCTGACTGTAAGCATTATCCTCGCTAGTACAGGCTGTGCTCAGCTTTCTTACTATGCGCAAGCGACCCAGGGTCAGCTAGGTCTTGTGGCGAGTGCCAAGCCGATCGATCAGTGGCTAGCAGACCCCAAAGTCAGCGACGATCTAAAACAGCGACTGGCTCGAACACAGCAAATCCGGAAATTCGCCGTACAGGAATTAGCGCTCCCGGATAACCGCAGCTATACCCGTTACGCTGAATTGAACCGACCGTATGTCTTGTGGAATGTGATCGCAACACCTGAGCTGTCGATGAAGCCGGTACAGTGGTGCTTTCCGGTAGCCGGTTGCGTGGATTATCGAGGCTATTACCGTAAAGAAGATGCACAGCGTTTCGCGCATGAGTTGCGTGGTCAAGGTTACGAGGTGCGAGTTTCGGGTGTCCCTGCGTACTCAACGCTGGGTTGGTTTAACGATCCCGTGTTGTCTACTTTTATCGCTTATCCCGAAGCTGAGGTGGCGCGCATGTTATTTCATGAACTTGCGCACCAGGTCGCCTATGCGCCAGACGATACCCCATTCAATGAATCATTTGCTACAACCGTTGAGAATATCGGTGTCGAACAATGGTTAGATAAGCACGGTGATCCGGAAGGCCGAGAACGTTACCGTGAATTCCGTCAGCGCAAACGCGACTTCATCGAGCTCCTTACCAAGCATCGACAGCAACTCGAGACTGTTTTTGCGAGCAAACTGAGCGACGATGAAAAGCGACACCAAAAAGCCGAGGTGATCGCGTCGATGCAGCAGACATATCGCCAAATGAAAGAAACGAAATGGCGTGGCTACTCTGGCTACGATGCTTGGTTCAATGAGCCCATTACGAACGCCCACTTTGTGCTGGTCGCCACCTATGAAGAGCTGGTGCCTGCATTTCAGGCCTTACACGCAAGGTCAGGCAGCCTGAAAAAGTTCTATGCCGAGGTCAAAGCTATGGCGAAACAGGACAAGGTGCGACGGCGCGAATACTTGGCCTCGTTGATATCCTTACCATCACCATCCCAAGTCGAGGTGGCCGCACCGAATGCTGCGGTACCGACTGCTGCGGCGCAGTAATCAAAGCTATCCAAAATGGCGGCTGCCGGCCAGGCATGGTTGTCGGCTGCCCGGGTCTCTGCTCGGATTGATACACAGATCAAGCAGACAAGGCCAAGAGATTCGGCTACGATCCAACCAAAAATAAAGCCGACAAGCCAATGTCGGCGATACCCCACAGCCAGTGCATAAAGACCTGGTCAATCAGAAGAACAGAGTGCCTTATGGAGAAAATCTGGATCCGTTCCTACCCCCCGGGCGTACCAGCTGAAATCGACTACACGCGCTACCGTTCGCTCGTGCAGTTGATGGATGAGGCCTTTGTGCAACACGCCAGCCGTAAGGCCTATGCCTGTATGGGCAAGTTCATCACCTACGCTGAAGTGGATGCCTTGTCAAAGCAACTGGGTGCATGGTTACAGTCTCAGGGCCTTGCACGCGGCGCCCGGGTTGCATTAATGATGCCGAATGTACTGCAATACCCGATCGCGCTGGCAGCAGTACTACGCGCAGGCTATGTGGTCGTTAATGTCAATCCCCTCTATACCCCGCGCGAATTGGAGTATCAGTTAAATGATTCTGGCGCTGAAGCCATCATCATCCTTGAAAATTTCGCGCATACCCTCGAGAAGGTTATCGCCAGAACGCATGTAAAAACCGTGGTGTTAGCCAGCATGGGCGAGATGCTGGGAGTCGCAAAAGGTCTGCTGGTGAACTTTGTTGTGCGCAACGTAAAAAAGATGGTGCCAGACTTCTCCTTGCCACACGCAGTTAGATTCAATACTGCTGTACGTGAGGGCGCATCACTACGTCTTCAGCCGGTATCACTTGGCCATGATGACATTGCTTTCTTGCAGTACACCGGTGGTACGACAGGTTTGTCGAAGGGCGCGATGCTCAGTCATCGAAATGTGATCGCGAACCTGCTGCAAAATGAAGCGTGGTTACAACCTGCGATGGACAAACCGCCGAAGGTCGACTCCCTGGTATTTGTCTGCGCATTGCCGCTTTATCATATCTTTGCCTTGACCGTATGCTGCCTGATGGGCACCCGTGTCGGTGGCATGAACATATTGATACCTAACCCGCGAGATATACCCGGCTTGGTCAAAGAACTCAGCAAGCATCGCTTTAACATGCTGCCAGCGGTGAATACGCTATACAACGCACTGCTGAATCATCCCGATTTTGCCAAATTGGATTTCTCGCACCTAAAGTTGTGTAATGGCGGTGGCATGGCGGTACAAAAAGCGGTGAATGATCGCTGGCGTGCTGTGACTGGCAAGAGCATTATCGAAGGATATGGCTTGTCAGAGACCGCGCCAGTCGCCACTGCAAATCCTGCGGATTCCGATGAATTTACCGGCACCATCGGGCTGCCGCTGCCATCGACAGACATCGCCATCCTTGATGATGCGGGCAATGAATTACCGCTAGGTCAAGCTGGGGAGATCGCGATTCGCGGTCCGCAAGTCATGGAAGGCTACTGGGAGAAGCCGGAAGAGACGGCGCGGGTGATGACGCGTGAGGGCTATTTCCGCTCAGGCGATATTGGCATCATGGACGATCGCGGCTACGTGAGCATAGTCGATCGCAAGAAAGATATGGTGCTGGTCAGCGGCTTCAATGTGTATCCGAATGAGGTCGAGGGCGTGATTGCCATGCATCCCGGCGTGTCGGAGTGTGCTGTCGTTGGCGTGCCAGATGCACAAACCGGCGAAGCCGTTAAGCTATTTGTGGTGAAACGTGATCCGTCGTTAACCGCAGACCAGATTATCGAATTTTGTAACGCGCAATTAACCGCTTACAAACGGCCCAAGCAGATTGAGTTTCGTAGTGAGTTGCCGAAGACGAACGTCGGCAAGATTTTGCGTCGCGAATTGCGAGATGCGATGTCATAAGGCTAGTATTCGACATCAACAAACTTTGCATTTGAGTCTGAGTTTGAGTTTGAACTTTAGATTCGCGATGGCAAACGGATGCCCTTAACCCTTTGCTATCTGTCGCAGTACTCAGGGGAGCAAGCGCGGCTCAGTCTCGCAAATTCTCTAACGCAGGTAGCGCGAGTGGCCGGCGATCGTCGCCGACTTTCACATAGGTTAGTGTGGCCTCAGTCACTTTGACAATCTCCGCTTGTAAACGATTTCGCTCGGCGTAGACTTCGACATTCACCGTGACTGAGGTAGTGCCGGTCTTGATAATCCTCGCGTAGAACGAGAGGAGATCTCCCACAAATACCGGCTGCTTGAATAGAAACGAATTAACCGCCACCGTACCGACTCTGCCATTGGCCCGTCGCACCGCTGGAATTGCGCCGGCAATATCGACTTGCGACATAATCCAGCCGCCAAATACATCGCCATGAATGTTGGCGTCAGCGGGCATCGGCATGACCCGAAGCGTGGGCATTCCATCCGGTAATCGATTGGATTCGGTATCCTGCATATTTGCTCCTGATGCGCAGTACGGGGCGCGATAAAATCTCACGCTTTGGTCAAGTAGACCAAGCATAACCTAGCCGCCACCCCGTGGCCGAATCTGAATGCGACATCGCTCATTTAGTCAATCTAACCCGCCAGCAAACCAGTCCACACGCAATGACTGGACTACCCTGAAAACCTTGCTGCCCTATCTGTGGGAATGGAAGTGGCGTGTCGTCTTTGCTATGGCCTGCCTGGTGCTGGCCAAGATGGCTAACGTCGGAATACCCATGGTGTTGAAGGAGATTGTTGACAGCCTGACGGTCTCCGCACCCTTGGCCAACGCAGTCCTCGTGCTACCAATGGCGCTGCTTGTCGCCTACGGCTTGTTGCGGCTGTCGACCACAGCATTTACTGAATTGCGAGAGTTCTTTTTTGCGCGCGTGACGCAGCGCGCAGTGCGCAATATCGCGCTCAAGGTGTTTCGTCATCTGCACGCACTATCCCTGCGGTTTCACCTCAACCGTCAGACCGGTGGCGTTACTCGTGATATTGAGCGTGGAACGCGTGGCATCTCGACACTTATCTCTTACACACTGTTTTCCATATTGCCTACGCTTGTCGAGATATCGCTCGTCCTGGGTTATCTCTCCTTACAGTATGACTTGTGGTTTTCTGTAATCACCATCACGGCTTTGGTGATCTACATTACCTTTACTGTGCTGGTAACCGAGTGGCGCACGCATTTTCGTCGCACCATGAACGATCTGGATTCAAAAGCGAATGTGCGTGCGATTGATTCCTTGCTCAATTACGAGACTGTCAAATATTTTGGTAACGAAGAATATGAAGCGCGCCGATATGATGAGGGTCTGCAGCGATATGAGCGTGCGGCAGTCCGCTCACAGAACTCATTGTCACTGCTGAATACGGGTCAATCATTGATTATTGCCACAGCGGTGACGCTGATCTTGTGGCGTGCGACATTGGGCGTTATCGCTGGAACCATGACATTAGGAGATCTGGTCTTAGTAAATGCCTTCATGATTCAGCTCTATATCCCGCTTAACTTCCTGGGCGTGATTTATCGCGAGCTGAAGCAAAGTCTGGCTGATATCGAGCGCATGTTCGCCTTGCTTGACGAGAATCGGGAAGTAGCTGATGCACCCACTGCAGTAGGATTACGAGTGGATCAGGCCCAGCTGCAATTTCAGCATATCGACTTCAGCTATGAGGCTAAGCGCCAGATTTTATTTGACGTCGACTTCAGTGTTGCCGCAGGTACCACCACGGCAGTTGTCGGACATAGTGGGTCAGGGAAGTCGACACTCGCCCGCTTGCTATTCCGTTTTTATGATGTAGATCGTGGCGCGATCTTGATTGATGGTCAGGATATTCGCGAGGTTACGCAGACCTCGCTTAGGCAAGCGATTGGTATCGTTCCGCAGGATACCGTGCTATTCAACGATACGATTGCCTATAACATCGCTTACGGTAAGCCAGGTGCTGAACAGGTCGAGATCGAAGCGGCTGCTCGCGCAGCGTATATCCATGACTTCATCTTGAGCCTGCCGGATGGTTATCAGACGATGGTGGGTGAGCGCGGTCTGAAGCTATCGGGTGGCGAGAAGCAGCGTGTCGCGATCGCCCGTACCTTGCTTAAAAACCCGAAGATTTTAGTGTTCGATGAGGCAACGTCGGCATTAGATTCTCAAGCAGAGCAGGCCATACAAGAACAATTAAAAGACATCGCCCGAAATCGTACAACGCTGGTTATCGCTCACCGCTTGTCGACGATCGCCGATGCGCAGCAAATTCTCGTGATGTCACAGGGGCGGATTGTCGAGCGCGGGGCCCATGTCGAACTGCTGGCAGCCCGTGGTATGTATGCCGATATGTGGGAGCGGCAGCAGGCCCGTGCAGCAGAGACCAATGTCGCTGAACCATCAGGGGCTGCGGTAGCGGTGGGTGCGGGCTGAGTGTCCGGTAAAATCTGTTTACACCCACTGTTTGCCTAGCCTATGTCAAATCAAAACGCGCTGACACTGATACGCCCTGATGACTGGCACGTCCACTTGCGAGACGGCGTTGTACTCGCCGATGTGGTTCCGCATACGGCAGCCCAGTTTGCGCGCGCAATCGTCATGCCTAACTTGAAGCCACCGGTAACGACCACGGCGATGGCAGCAGCGTACCGTGATCGCATCCTCGCTGCCGTGCCGCAAGGGATGCAATTCGAGCCGCTGATGACGCTTTATCTGACGGATAACACGCCGCCCGATGAAATTCGGCGCGCGACCGAGAGCGGATTCGTGAAAGGCGTCAAGCTTTACCCTGCAGGGGCTACGACCAACTCAGATGCAGGCGTTACCGATATCCTCCGATGCATGCGTACGCTGGAGGTCATGCAAGAGACTGGCTTACCGTTATTGATTCATGGCGAGGTGACGGATCATCAGGTGGATGTATTCGATCGCGAGGCAGTATTCATCGATCGCATCTTGCAACCCCTCAGAAAATCCCTGCCATCGTTGCGGGTGGTGTTTGAACACATTACGACCAAAGACGCTGTCGATTATGTTCGCGATGCCGATGGTGATATAGCTGCAACGATCACGGCACATCACCTGATGTACAACCGCAATGCGATCTTCCAAGGTGGTATTCGACCGCATTATTACTGCCTGCCCATCCTGAAGCGTGAGGTACATCGGCAAGCCTTGGTCGATGCAGCAACTTCGGGTAGCCCGCGCTTTTTTCTCGGTACCGACTCGGCGCCGCACCCCAAGGGCCTGAAAGAACATGCTTGTGGCTGCGCCGGTTGCTATACCGCGCTGCACGCCATGGAGCTCTACGCTGAGGTATTCGAGGCTGTTGATGCGCTCGATAAGCTGGAAGGCTTTGCGAGTCTGTTCGGCCCAGATTTCTACCGCTTACCGAGAAACACAGAGCAGGTAACGCTGCAAAAGCGTGAATGGGTGATTCCTAATGAACTCACCCTCGGCGATACGGTATTAGTACCGCTGGATGCCGGTCGTGCACTGGGCTGGAAGATGATCTGACGCCACGCTTCGTGCGATGCCGTTCGCTGCGATCGACTGGGATAGGCCCTGGCTCAAGCCACTAAGGCCGATCGGTGAGGCGCTGATAGCCAGTAAAGACTGGATTGAAGCGGCTTCTGCTATGTCGGCCGATCGTGGCCTATTAAGTGCCGCTGGGCACCCTATCCGTTTCATGCCGCAGCAATTCCTCCCCGCCGGTATTGTTTATGAAGCGCATATTGCCGCGACCGGCGAAGTGCCAACCCGTCAGAACCTGCATGATTTTTTCAATGCATTGGCATGGCTACATTTTCCACATACCAAGCGCGCCCTGAATACATTACAGGCAGAGGCAATTAATCGTTCACTGTCTCATCAAACACGCGGGCCGCAGCGGGATTCGGCTACCCTGTTTGATGAAAATGCTGCAATTTTCGTGAGCGACGATGTCGCTCTACTGGAGTCATTACGTGCGCACGATTGGAAGGTAGTGCTACAAAAAACGCCCGGCGAGTTTTTCGGCCGGGCAGAAGTCATTTTGTTCGGTCATGCGTTGATTGAAAAGCTGACAACGCCATACAAATCGATTACAGCCCATGTCTGGACCATGAAAATGGCCGCAACATGGTTCACGATGCCGCAGCAAGCGAAGCTGGCATCGCTTGATCAGTCGCTTGCATCCATGCTTCTGGAAGGCTTCGATAATTCAGCGTTCTGCCACCTCCCGGTACTGGGTGTGCCGGGTTGGTGGCATGAACAAGATGCTGAGTTTTACGCAGACACCGATGTGTTTCGCCCAAAGCGAGAGCGCCGTTGATGCATGTTGTTGTCTACGATGATGAGGTGCGGTAAGGCCCTGTCAGAAGCCCTTCTGCAAGCCGATGATGAACGCATCTGAGCTGCCACCCTGCGCAAGATTGATATTATCTGCAGCGTCGTTATTCCCAGAATATGAAGAGGGCACCCCGTCTGTTGCATGGTTGTATGCGGCATAGAGTTTGGTGCTTTTTGATAGTGAATAAACCGCTGACAGGTTGATAATTTGGGGGTTGCCATTGCTATTGTTGTAGGCGTAGTTAACTCCTACTCGAGTCGATGGCATTAGTTCGACATCTGCGCCCACCACCAAGGTATTTGAGC
>CAZLJL010000027.1:0-11384 GCA_964559785.1 uncultured Bifidobacterium sp. | reverse complement strand
CACCGCCACCACCACCGGATGAAAAAGGCGCTGGTAAAAAAGGTGCCGACAAAAAGTAGCGTACTAAAAAAAGGCCCGCCAATTGGCGGGCCTTCTTGCATGTAGTGCGCTGCGTAGATCATGCAGCGCTATACAGTCGATTAGATCAGTCGCGTCCCATAATCAAGAACGAAGGAATCACGGATTTGCCACGCGGGGCAATCATGCGCTTGCTGTCATTCGCTGCCATACGCGCACCGACTTCCGTATCCGAATTGCGCACTGCGCGGAAGCGATCCAGAATCGAGCCGCTTACCTTTTGCGTCAGCGGCGCTTGCTTAGTTGCTGAACGCAGATCGGCTTCGCTCTCACCGAGTTGCTCGATCGAACGACCAAATTCCAGGAAGTTTTCGCGCACTTCCTTCTTCGAAGTCATCACGAAAAATTCAGTGCCGAAGAATTCATGCGCACTAGAGCTATACATCACCGGTGGCGACAGGAAGAAGCCTGCATTGAATGACTTCGAGAAAATGCTTTCATAGGTCTGCAGGTTATCGACGCGGCTTGGTACGATCACCAACTTCGGCGGCTTCTTCAGACGCGAGTTAAATACAAACGAAAAACGATTCACAAATTCGAGCGTGCTATCGAGCTCAACGCGCGATAATGAGCTTGGTACCAGTACCAAATCAAACTCGAACAAGAAGTCTGGCGGCAAAACATCAGTCCAAGTCAGGTCGGTAATGACCACTTCACGCGTTTCATGCGATTTACGCAGCGCTTCTTTTGCTTTTAACAGCGCAATACCCGAACCCTTAGCGTTGGGTAAATCGACGGTATGGCAATCAATACCGATCGGGTAAGCTTTTTTAACCCATTTACCGGCAGTCGCCTGGTGGTCAAAGTCGATTAATGCGGTTTTTTTGCCAGATATATAAGAAAAATACGCGGCCAGATTGGCAGAGACCGTACTTTTACCAACGCCCCCTTTTTGGCTGGTAATCAGGATCCTAAGTGCCTTGCTCATAGTTTTCCTTCGTTTTTGTCGCAAGCCGTTGATTATTTTGACTTCACTTCCCAGGAAAGTTGCTAAAGGGGAAGATTTGCCATAATATAACGGCGAGTATAGGTGAGGTTGTTTTAAATACCAAACTTTTTTTCGTTATCGGTTTTCTAATAAGGGTACTTACATATGGCGAAGCGCTCGGAAAAACCCACGATGATGCGTTTTGAGCCCCAGTCCGGCTGGAGCGAGGCCCCCGCCCCTGGGCAGGTTATCTCTATTAATGAGCATACGCGTGAGTTGCGCGACACCAGCGCCGAAAGCGCCGATCAATCTGCCCTTGAGGCTATCCCTTCCGATACGCTGGTCGATATCGGCGAATCCATGCAAGAGGTTTTTGAGAGCCTCAAAATCAGCGATCCCCGGCTGCAAGCCTGGACTCAGGTGAATGCGGCGATCCGGCTGATTAGCGGCAAGCTGCAAGAGCGGAAAACCCTGCAAGAACGCATCGCTACGCTCGAGACGGAAATCGAAGGCGTGCGCAGTCTGGCTGCTGAATTGGTTAGCAACGCCTACCGTAGTGAGCAGGAAATTCACGAAACCTCCAAGCTACGGATGCAGATCGCTGAAGAGCTGAGCCAGAAGCTGACGGTCGCACTGAAGTCCTGAATCGATGACCTTCCGCATCCGTTTGCCCGCTGCCCTGCTTGCGATTAACTGGACGTTGTTTGGGCTCGCATTTATCTGGACTTGCAAAGCGCAAGAGAACGTCCTCTGGTGGTTACGCCTAGATTGGGCTGGCTGGCTACGCGAACTGCCCGAGCTGATGCACCTTGGCAGTGTGTCGGCGAGCACCGTATGGATCCTCTGGCTGTGCCTGACGCTACTATTGACTGCCGCTTGGCTGATGCCGACGGCCAAGCCTGTGACACAACCGAAACCCGATGCAGCAGATGCGGCACGCCGTGTCGTGCCCAGCATTGCGCCCATGGTCGACGCTGACCCGGTCCTCAAAGAAAAGCTGTTGCGACTGCATCAATCGCTAGAAAAGCTGTAAAAAAAGCGCAACGACTCCAGTAGCAATCAGCGCTGGATAAGCAAGCCGATTATTGTTCCTCGACATACTCCTGCACGCGCCGTCCATTGACCGGCTGTGAAGGCCTTGAGTTCGACTTGTAACGCTCCTTGAACGCTGCCAACTGACGGAAGGAAATATCCACCGTCTGTCGCATCACAAACCACTTCACGTCCTCCGTGCAAGGCGGTGTCGTGAGTGAACCCATATACGTAAAGTAGGCGGGATTGGCGGGCAAGATATCCGCAGGGTTGAAGCTCTCGACTGTTTCATTGAAGGCGTCGGTCTTGGGCAGTCGCTCGAAGATTGGTTTCAGGGCTTTGTTCTCTTTGCCCAGCTTGAAGCGAATCGCCACCACGGCGGTACGCGTATCACCCGCACGATGAATCAACTGCGCTGACAGTGGCGTGGCGATACCATCAATCTTCTCTTCACTCGGTGCGTGGAACACCATCTGCACCAGCTTGTACTCCAGACCATCCAGACGCGCGCCACCACTGGTCGTGAAATTCACCTGAATCGTGTTGTTCCCGTTCACCAGCGTGAGCGGACCAGCGGCATAGTTGAACATGATCGGCTTAAGACCACCGCGCTCCACCGTCTGGGTCTCGATATCGATCGGTGACTGCCGCTTGCCGGATTGGCAGAGACGAAACTTCGGGTCCAGCTCGCTCCATTTCGTGGGACCGGTCTCACCGTCATAGCTCCATAGTGGCGCGCGCGGTGAATGTTTGGCGCCGGGGGATGGCGGACGAGCCGGGGCCGCTGGCGCGGGGTCTTTCGCCAGCGCGGGTGCCGCCAGCGAAACAGCAATAAATAAGGGCAAGGCGAGGTATTTCATGAACTCATTTCTCCATCCACGAGGCTTGATGGGCGGGATTCTAGCGATATTCGGAAATCGACACTTGTAACCAGAAAATTAGGTCGAGGAAGATAAATTTAGTTCGTCAACCTGGCGAAGGCCGGGGTCCAGCAACATCGAGACATTGGATACCGGCCTATGCCGGCATGACGAGAATGCACCGGCTTCGGTACAGGCCTACCTGCCTGACACCCATCCTGCCTGCAGCCAGTGCGCATAGTCCGGCACGAACGGCCAGGCAATCAGGCGACTCGGCGTACCCACGGGGAACAGCTCAGAGGTCAGATGATCCACCCACTCTGGCTGACCACCCACCTGCGCCAGCAGCCGCAGGTGCAGCGGCGTGCCGCGCAAGCCATCGGCCAGCAGCCCATTCGCGTCGCGTACGGCATCGAATTGCGTGACTGCTGAGGCGGGTACCTTGAGCGGGTCGGTCGGCCCTGAGAACAAGTCATGCACACTACCCCAGTCGCGACCCTTCAGTTGTTGGGCAATACGGGCCAGATCGGCTTCAGCACGCTCAATCTGCCATATCCGGAACAAATGCTGACCTAAGACATTGTCGAAAAAGAGTGTCGCATCCGGGTGTTTTCGTAAAAGCGCATCCACATTCGCGAGCGCATCGATCGAAGCGTAGTGCAACTCGGTGCCAGATTCGCGCAAGGCACGTCCGTGATTCCAGCTAAACAGGCGATGTGCAAACGGATCAAGGTCGATCAGATCAATGCGCGAGAATCGCTGTAGCCAGCGTCCAGACATCATCCAACCCGCGCTACCGCCGATCAGCAATAAATGGCGCGATGCAGGCTGGGTGGTATCAAGCCATTCAGCGATTTGCCGCGTGGTCTCGCGCCACTGACGGCGGCGCCACAGTGCGCGCAAATGCCAGCGCAAACCGCCAGTAGTGTCGCGTGTCTCAGCCAAGACGGACCTGCTGATAATCTGATTGTTTTGCGTATTGCTGCATGGGCTGGATACACATGAATAAAGCGCGTTGACCGTCACGAAAATGAAATAAGACCTTAGTTTAATTCAGCGATGCACAGGGATGGCCCGAAACCGGGCGCAGCTAGAATAAAATCATGGGGTAAGTAGTTCGGCCTTCGCCGGTCGGCGAATTATCGCTACTGGCTGGAATTTCATTGAAACCAACGCGTGACCTCGACCTCCACCCTCACTCTTTTACTGATTGCCGGCTACTTCGCTTTCGTGTTCGGCAGCCTGATTCTGCGTGGTCGCGAAGTCTCAGGGCCATGGTGGTATCTGCTTCGCAGCTTCTTTCCGAATTGGCGCTTTTACCATGGCTTCGGCTCACAACCAAGGCTGTTTCTTCGTACCCAGCAAGCAGACGGGTCATGGAGTGAATGGCAGATGTTCATGCCACGCGCAATATTCTCGCCACGCGATCTGTTTCATAACGCGCGAAACAATCTGCTCCTTGCCAACCAAAACCTGATCGACCATCTTGCGTTTGACATTCAAACGCTGCCCGATGAAAAGCCAGCAAGCGACCTCGTTAGCTACCACATGGTCATGCGACTGGCGCGTAGCCTGCTACAGCAACAAGGTGTGAGTGGCTGTCGGTGGCAATTTCAGATCATGCAAGTGCCACCGCTAGAGACACCGAGTGAATCGATGACCATACTCGTCTCACCAGAATTGCAGGTCTGAGATGCCGCCGGTTTATATCGCCTTGCGTAGCTTCGAGTGCCTGCTGGCGACCAGCTTGCTTATCCAGACGCTGGAGTTTTTGCGCATCCGCTCAGCACAGCAACCCGATGCGCTGTGGAGTTGGACTGTTCAACGCGGCGATCTAGCGCATGCCTCAATAGCAGTACGCAAGGCCTTTGATTGGTTATTCAGCGAACACATCCACAAAGCACATCTGCTACTACGTCTTGCTGCAGCGGCCAGTTTATATTGGGGTAGCAGCATTGTCAGTGCCACGCTACTTTTTTTCAGTACGGTCATCATCCTGATCCGCTGGCGGGGCGCTTTCAATGGTGGTAGTGATTTCATGACCATCATCGCCCTTACCGGCTTGATGATCGCGCACTGGGGGCAATTCTTTGTCAGCCCCGTGCTCGCTTGGCAGGCAGGACTCGGATACGTCTGCCTGCAAACAGTGACCTCTTATTTCATCTCCGGGGCAATCAAGCTGTTCTCGCGCGAGTGGCGCAATGGCATCGCACTGCCCTATTTTCTCGATGGCGGTATCTATGGCCCGCTCGCAGCGGATAGCGTATTTCGCCACCGATTCGTAGCTATCGCTTGCTCGTGGGGTTTTATTCTTTGGGAGTGCGCGGTACCGATGGTGTTTTTGGGTCCGCTATTTGCACTTGTGTTTTGCGCTATCGCGCTGGTATTTCATTTGCTGGTGTTTGCTTTCTTCGGTCTCAACCGCTTCGTGTGGGCGTGGCTAGTGAGTTTTCCGGCGATGATTTATTGCGCACGCTTGTGGTGAGCGAGGCTTCGATGCTCTCAAAACATTTGATACGGTAAGCGAATTTTTGCTATTCAGTGCTTACGTGCTACTGCATCTTGGGCTCACAAGCATAGCGACTGGTGCATAGCAAAAAACCGCAGACGGTATCCAGATGTTTCGGCTTCATGCCCAGCGTCTCACAGTGCTGCTTTTGCGCCACCCAAGATTTGCCAGAAAAATCAAAAGTGCTGTAACGATAGCGCGTCTCGCCATCCGGGCCGCTGCTAGTGCTCGTGCAAGCACTGAGCATGACCACCAATAAAGGCAACAGCGTGCGCAGGAACATATCTAGGGCTTCTTTTCAGCCAATTGGCCCTGCCCGTCAATCAAGGGCACTCGCCGCACATAGAGCGCGAGACGACGCCCTAATCGCAGCCAAGGATAAAGCGCATGCGCCAACCAACGCCGGGCAAACACAAAACGCTGCAAGCGGTTTAGCAAGCCACCGCGTATCGACAGTATTGCCAGGCGATGCATGGCTTCAGCACCCGCGTATACCTCACCATTCATTTGCAGCAGCATGCCCTCGTCCAAACGGTAGCCCGCTGCCCTGAATCCATCAATCCGCGCATCATCGCTGCGCGCACTGAGGAGTTCAACGTGCATTTGCTCACGTAGCTGCAGCAAACCGGTGTATGCACTGCAAAACGGACAAGCGCCGTCATACACAATCAGGAGCCGCATCCTGCTTACCTGTCGACCAAATGCGCAGGCAATCTCACCACCAACACCACACTCACCAACAAGATAGCGGCAAACAGAATCAAACTGTTTTGCGAGTTGCCCGTAAGGTCAGTGATCCACCCCACCAGCGACGTGCTGACCATGCCGCCAATATTGCCGATCGAGTTGATCAGTGCCAAACCAGCGGCAGCAGCAGCGCCACTCAAGAAGGTCGGCGGCACGCTCCAGAAAGCTGCCTGCGTGGTTGAAGCCGCTGCAGCAGTAACACTCAGCACAAACATGGTGAGCCATAAGCTATCAAAGTGTACCCAGCTGACGGCCATACCAATCGCTGTCACGATACACGGCAGAGCGGTATGCCATCGACGCTCACGGTGACGGTCAGCATGCGCATTATTGAGGAGCGAGGCAACGATGGCACAGAAATACGGGATTGCCGTCAACCAGCCGATCTGTACCGGGTCGCTAATTCCATGCTGCTTGATCAGCGTCGGCAACCAAAAAATCAGCACGTATACCGCGCTAACGATACAAAAGTAAGCAATGCTGAGCTGCCACACCAACTTGCTACGCAGTGCACTGAAAAACCCCGAGTATTCTTGATTCCGTTCCGCCTCACGCGCCAAGTCAGCTGTGATCAGAGCAGCCTCTTGTTCACTCAGCCACGGCGCATCAGCAGGACGGTCAACCAGCACTTTCAGTACGACGAAGCCCAGCACAATCGAGGGGATGGTCTCGATCAGGAACAACCACTGCCAACCATGCCAGCCGCCGACATCCGCAAACGCCGCGAGAATATAGCCCGACAAGGGGCCGCCGATGACGCTCGATAGCGGTACCGCAGTCAAGTAGAGCGCCAGCATGCGGCCGCGCCGGTCAGACGGGAACCAGCAAGCGATAAAGTACATCGCACCGGGACTAAAGCCTGCCTCGGCCACACCCAGCAAGAAACGCAGAATGTAAAACTGGGTCGGCGTTTGCACGAAAGGCATCAGCGCACCAATCACCCCCCAGGTGATCATGATGCGGGCAATCCAGGCACGTGCGCCAATACGATGCAGCAGTGCGTTACTCGGCACCTCGAACAAGAAGTACCCCAAAAAGAACACGCCGGCACCAAGACCGAAGACGGTATTACTGAACCCCAGATCATCGAGCATGGTCAGCTTGGCAAAGCCGACATTCACCCGGTCAAGATAGGCTGCGATCAGGCACAAACATAGCAAGGGCATGAAGCGCAGCATCGCCTTGCGGTACACCGCATCGCGTAGCGCATCATCGGGCACTGTGGCCGCGTCGGTAGTCGGCTGTTGAGGGCTCACGCGCGGCTCCAGTCGGTCGCTGCAGCGTGCCCACTGCCCGGCTCAGGCTGTATCGGAATCATGGGTGTCGGGCCAGTCGCCGAGCAAGGCGTGGCAGAGCAGAACAGGTTCATGGACGTGTTGGATGTACAGGAAGATTGGCGCAGTGTACTCGACTGCAAGCAGAGTCCCCCTCAGAGGGCGTTGCCCATAAGAACGTATTCTTGATACGTAATATTATAAATTTATGTTTATTTTGTATCCTTAAAGTGCCAATATTTCGGCCAATTGCGGCGCGGTGAAGGTCCGTTTGGGACGCGCCGTTTCCAGCGGAGCGGAGCCACTTGGCTATGATGCGCAAGCGATCCAAAGCTTCACCCAACATGAGCATATTTTGATACCTGAAGTTGCCGGGGGTTTGATTTTGCGGTATCGTAATCGGTGCTATCAGGGTCGGCACCAGCTGCCCGCCCACCGTTCGCCTCAATGCCACCGGGAGAAACACCGATGTCGCACCCCCTGCTCGACAAACACCGCGCCACACTCGACGGCGCCCTGCAAGCTATCCACACCCGGCAGTACTGGTCAGCCTATGGCGAGCACCCCAGTCCGCGCAATTACGGCGAAGGCTCGGACGTGGCTGGCAAAGCGGCGTTCGACCAGTTGCTGGGTAAACGCTTCGAGATTGATCAGCCGGGCTTGGGCGGTTGGTATGACCAAGAGACATCCCCCTATGGCATAGCGCTCAATGTGTCCTATCCCGTATGCGATCCGGATGCCTTGATACAAGCGGCGCAGGCAGCGATGCCCGCCTGGCAAAAAATCGGTGCCGAGGGCCGCACCGGCATTTGCCTCGAGATTCTTGATCGTCTCAACAAACAAAGTTTCGAATTAGCGCATGCGGTGATGCTCACCTCGGGCCAAGGTTGGATGATGGCGTTTCAGGCGGGCTCACCGCACGCGCAAGACCGTGGTCTGGAAGCAGTCGCCTACGCCTGGCGCGAGCAAAGTTTTGTGCCAAGCGAAGCGGTTTGGGAAAAGCCGCAAGGCAAGAACCCACCGCTAGTGATGAAGAAGCATTTCGAGATCGTCGGCCGTGGCGTGTCTGTGGTGGTCGGTTGCAGCACCTTCCCTACCTGGAACACCTATCCCGGATTATTCGCGGCGCTCGCAACAGGTAACGCGGTGATTATCAAGCCGCATGAAGTCGCGATACTGCCGGTAGCGATGACGGTACGAACCGTACGCGCGGTGCTAGCAGAGAATGGTATTGACCCTAATCTGGTCAGCCTCTGCGTTACCGACAAGCGCGAGGCAACACAGCACTTGGTGACACACTCGGCAGTGAAGTCGATTGATTTCACGGGTAGCAATGCGTTTGGGCAGTGGCTCATCGATCATTGCCGACAAGCCCATGTGTATGCCGAGCTGGCTGGTGTGAATAACATCGTGGTTGATTCCACCGACAGCTACAAGCGTATGCTGGGTAATCTGGCCTTCACGCTGTCGCTGTACTCGGGGCAGATGTGTACCACCTCGCAGGCTTTGTTCGTACCGGCCGGGGGTATTGATACCGACGAAGGACACAAGTCGTATGACGAATTCTGCTCGGATCTGGGCAATGCAGTCAGCCACTTCCTCGCCAAGCCAGAAGTAGCCCTGGCGATTCTCGGTGCGATTCGCTCGCCAGACACCGTACAACGTATCGCCCAAGCCAATAGCGGCAAGCTCGGTAAAGTCGTACTGGCATCCAACAAGCTGGATAACCCGGAGTTCCCACATGCGCAGGTACATACGCCCGCATTGATTGCGTGCGATGCCAGCGATGAGGCTGCGTATGGTCATGAATGCTTCGGTCCAATCAGCTTTATCGTCAAAACGCCCGATACTGCAGCCTCCATCAAGCGCTCGGAACAATTGGTTAATACCCAAGGTGCTTTGACGGTAGGTGTGTACTCCACGCACGACGAGGTGATTGATGCGATGACGCAGGCGACCTTGAACGCCAAGGTGGCGCTATCGATCAATCTGACCGGTGGCGTCTTCGTCAATCAGTCGGCCGCGTTCTCGGATTTCCATGGCACCGGCGCAAACCCGGCGGCTAATGCTTCGTATACCGATGCAGCGTACGTCGCCAACCGCTTCGTTGTTGTGCAGCGGCGATATCACGTCTAAACCATGAGCGCGACGCCGCTACCCAGCAGCAGCACCGTCGCCGTCATCGGCGCGGGTGCGATGGGCAGCGGCATTGCGCAAATCGCGGCGCTCGCCGGGCATGAGGTCTTGTTGCTGGACACACGTGAGGGTGCGGCAGCGTCAGCAGTCAGCGCCATCCAGTCCCAGCTCACGAAGCTCGCCGACAAAGGCCGCCTCACACCTGAGGCCGCGCAGTCAGCGAGTGCTCGGCTCTGCGTTGCCTCGTCCTTACCCGACCTCACTCACGCAGCGCTTCTAATCGAGGCTATTGTCGAAGATCTGGCCGCGAAACAATCGCTGTTCGTCGCCTTGGAAACATTGGTCTCCGACACGGCTATCCTCGCCACCAATACTTCATCGATTTCAGTCACCGCAATCGGCGCTGCACTCAAGCGCCCGGAACGATTAGCGGGTCTGCATTTCTTCAATCCTGCGCCCTTGATGCCCTTGGTGGAGATCGTCAGCGGCATCAGCACGGATACGGCGGTCGCCGCTACCTTGTTTGCTACCGCCAAAGCCTGGGGTAAAACACCCGTACACGCGCGCTCCACCCCGGGTTTCATTGTGAATCGCGTCGCGCGGCCCTACTACGCTGAAGCACTGCGCTTGCTGCAAGAAGGTGCAGCGGATGTCGCCACCCTTGATGCCGTCATGCGCGACGCCGGTGGATTTCGGATGGGGCCGTTCGAGTTGATGGATTTGATTGGACATGACGTCAACTTCGCCGTGACGCGTTCGGTGTGGACCGCTTTTTTCCATGACACACGGTTTACACCTTCGCTCATTCAACAAGAACTGCTCGAGGGCGGTTTCCTCGGTCGCAAGAGTGGACGCGGGTTTTACGATTACCGCGAGGGTGCTGACAAGGTAGTCGCAGCGACTGAAGCGCCGCGTGTATTGAACGCTGCGGTGACGCTACACGGTAACAGCGAGGTCACAGCCGCACTGGCAACGCGACTCTCGAACACGAACACCCCGCTAGTATCGGATGCTCATTCGTCCGATGGACGTATCGCGACTGTCGGTGATGCCGCCATCTTCATCACCGATGGCCGCAGTGCAACCCAACGCGCGGCTGAATCCGGTGTGCGTAATACGGTCCTGCTCGATCTCGCATTCGACTACGGCAGCGCATCCCGCATCGCCATCAGCTGCGCTCAGCAATGTGCCCCCTCAGCGCGCGATAGCGCCATCGCATTGCTGCAGGCTGCGGGCTTGCAAGTCTCGCTCATGAAAGATGTTCCCGGTCTGGCCGTGATGCGCACGGTAGCGATGCTAGCGAATGAAGCTGCCGATGCGGTGAACCAAGGCGTCTGCTCAGCAGCCGATGTGGATTCCGCCATGCGACTCGGCGTGAATTACCCACGCGGACCTTTGGCGTGGGCAGCCCAGATTGGTACTGCGACAGTGCGTGACGTATTGCAAAACCTCGGACACAGCTACGGTGAAGATCGCTACCGGGTCTCACCACGCATTCAACAAGCCTGCTATGCGGGAGGTAGTTTGCATGACTGAGCCAGGAAAAACTGTGCCGACCGACGCGCACGCACTCGCCAGCGCCACCGCGCACGCGATGTGGGAGCGTGACCGAACCGCACAAGCGCTTGCGATGCGTATTGAGCATATCGCACCGGGCCATGCCACCCTTAGCATGCCGATACGCAGCGATATGGTGAATGGTCATCACATCTGCCACGGTGGCATGATTTTTACGCTGGCGGATACCGCGTTTGCCTACGCCTGTAATAGCTACAACCAAACAACAGTCGCCTCGGCTTGCCATGTAGATTTCATTGCGC
>CAZLJL010000026.1:2585-11391 GCA_964559785.1 uncultured Bifidobacterium sp. | reverse complement strand
TCGGCACCATCAGCGTGTGGCCGGCGTAGCGCGGGCCTTGTTTGAATAACTTCGCAGTTTCTTGCGTCAGCAAGCCCTGATCGAAGTACACGCCTACCGGCAGTTGCGCGTTCGAGCGCATGAGTTTTTCGAGACCGGCTAGATCGGACATCCTCAACCCCAAATTAATTTTCACCAACCGAAGAGAGAAGGCACCCGAAACTATCGAACTCCGCACAGCGTGGGCCGCTAGGTTTTCGGGCGAGCCGCGGATTATACCCGTCCCCACCGCTTGGGTCAGAGTGGCGGTGTGGCGAGATTTTCAGACATTAAGTGCGACGATTAAGAATTATCGAAACGATAATTTTATGTGAGGCCGCAGCATGATTACGCGCCCGATTTCGTCGATACAGCAACTTCATCGACTAGAATGGCAGGCCATTCTGCATGTTGACTGTGATGCCAAAAAAGAATCTTCCCGATCAGCCCGCCACGTCTTTTGAGCAGGCTATGGCGGAATTGGAACTTCTGGTTGAGAAGATGGAATCTGGCGCTTTGCCGCTGGAAGCCTCGCTCGATGCGTACAAGCGCGGTGCCGAGTTGGTGAAATACTGCGCGGCCCAGCTTGAGCGAGTCGAGCAGCAAGTGAAAATACTGGAGGGCGAGATGCTGACGCCCTTCGAGGACGATCAGGACGAAGGCGAGGGCGACGAGGAATGAGCATGCCGTTCGCCGCTTGGGCCAAGCAAGTTCAGGCGGATATGGAGGTCGTGCTTGATCGCCACCTTCCACCCCCTTCAACCTCGCCTGCCAAGTTGCACCAGGCGATGCGCTACGCCGTGCTGGATGGTGGCAAGCGGGTTCGACCCTTGCTGGTATTTGCTGCGGGCGCAGTGTTTGATGCGCCGACCGATGCGCTGGAGCGTGCCGCTGCTGCCGTCGAGATGATCCATGCGTATTCGTTGGTACATGATGATCTGCCCTGCATGGATGACGACGACCTGCGGCGGGGTAAGCCCACGGTGCACCGTCAGTATGATGAAGCGACCGCACTGCTGGTCGGCGATGCTTTGCAGTCGCAAGCATTCTTGGTGCTTTCAGAGGGTGCGCTGGGTTCCGACCGCAAAGTAGCGATGTTGTCGCAGCTGGCGCGAGCGGCGGGTTCATGCGGCATGTGCGGCGGACAGGCGATTGATCTGGATGCGGTGGGTATTGCCTTGTCACTGCCCGAATTGGAGCAAATGCACCGCATGAAAACCGGTGCGCTGCTGCACGCGTCAGTGTTGCTGGGTGCGTTGGCAGGGAAGTCGCTACATTCATCCGAACAAGCTGCATTGGATACGTACGCAGATGCCATCGGGCTGGCATTTCAGGTCGTCGACGATATTCTCGATGCGACCGCAGATTCAGCGACCTTGGGCAAGACTGCTGGCAAAGATGCAGCGCAGAACAAGCCGACCTATGTCTCGATACTCGGGCTTCAGCCCTCGCTTGCTCTTGCAGAGAAGTTGCGGCAGGATGCTCACCATGCTCTGCAGCCGTTCGGGGAGGCGGCAGTCAGGCTTCGGGAACTTGCCGATCTGATCGTGCAGAGGAAGGCATAACCATGGAACTATTACAAAAAATTAACGATCCGGCCGACCTGCGCGCTTTATCGCGTCCAGAGTTGCACAAGCTGGCGGGCGAGCTGCGTACCTATCTGCTCGAGTCGGTATCCAAAACCGGCGGTCATCTCTCGTCGAACTTGGGTACTGTCGAGCTGACGATCGCGTTGCATTATGTGTTCAACACACCGCACGATCGGATTGTGTGGGATGTCGGTCATCAAACTTACCCGCATAAAATTCTGACTGGTCGCCGCGAGCGCATGCCATCGCTGCGACAGCTCGGTGGTCTGTCCGGTTTTCCGCGCCGAGACGAGAGTCCTTACGATACGTTTGGTACGGCGCATTCTTCTACCTCGATCTCGGCGGCGCTAGGTATGGCGTTGGCGGCGCGTACCAAAGGTGAAAATCGTCACGCGGTCGCAGTGATTGGTGATGGCGCGATGTCAGCGGGCATGGCCTTTGAAGCGTTGAATAACGCGGGTGTGTATGAAGACATCAAGATGCTGGTGGTGCTGAACGACAATGACATGTCGATTTCGCCACCGGTGGGTGCCTTGAATCGTTATCTGGCGCGACTGATGTCGGGTAAGTTCTACGCAGCTGCAAAGAATGTCGGTAAATCTGTGTTGCCACCTTCCATGCGCGAATTCGCCAAGCGTTTCGAAGAGCATGCCAAGGGCATGCTGACGCCTGCGACGATGTTCGAAGAATTCGGCTTTAACTATATCGGCCCGATCGATGGACATGATCTGGAGGCCTTGGTACCGACACTGCAAAACCTGAAGAATCTTGATGGACCGCAGTTCCTGCATGTGGTGACCAAGAAGGGCCAAGGCTACAAGCTGGCAGAAGCTGACCCTGTGCTGTATCACGGCCCAGGCAAGTTCAACCCGGCCGAGGGCATACAGCCGGCGGCGGCACCTGCCAAGAAAACCTACACGCAAGTGTTTGGCGAATGGTTGTGTGACATGGCCAGCGCTGATGACAAGCTAATTGGTATTACGCCAGCGATGCGCGAAGGTTCGGGGATGGTGACCTTCGAGCAGCAGTTCCCGGAGCGCTACTACGACGTCGGTATCGCCGAGCAGCACGCAGTCACCTTTGCGGCAGGCCTTGCCTGCGAGGGTTTGAAGCCAGTACTGGCGATCTACTCGACCTTCCTGCAGCGCGGTTACGATCAATTAATTCATGATGTCGCGCTACAGAATCTCGACGTGACCTTTGCGCTGGATCGCGCCGGGTTGGTCGGTGCGGATGGCGCAACACACGCGGGTAATTACGACATTGCCTATCTACGCTGTATTCCGAATATGGTCGTGATGACGCCGAGTGATGAGAACGAGTGCCGGAAGATGCTTTCTACCGCATATCGCTTCCCGGGCCCGGCGTCGGTGCGCTATCCGAGGGGTGCTGGTCCAGGCGCGGTAATCGAGTCTGACCTTGATCCGATCGAAGTCGGTAAAGGCGTCGTACGCCGTCAGGGCCGTCAAGTCGCCTTGCTCGCATTTGGCACTATGGTGGCGCCGGCGCTGAAGGCCGCCGAAGAACTCAATGCGACTGTCGCTGATATGCGTTTTGTGAAACCCTTGGACGAGGCGCTGGTGGCGCAACTCGCGGCGTCCCATGAGTTGATCGTGACAATCGAGGAAGGCTCGTTGATGGGCGGTGCCGGATCAGCTGTTGCAGAGGCGCTGTCTGCGGCTGGTTTCGTGAAGCCTGTGCTGCAGCTCGGTTTGCCGGATCAATTTATCGACCACGGCGATGCGCAGCAACTGCTCGCACAGTGTGGGCTGGATGCGCCGGGAATTGTTGCTTCGGTTCGTCAGCGACTTGGTAGCAAGGAATCGCGCTTGGTGGCGAATAGCTAGCTTTCCGCGCTTCTACCTTTTTCCCACATCACGTCGCTGCCGCCCGCGTGGCGGTTTAGCACTCTTGCCAGTACAAACAACAAGTCAGACAGCCGGTTGACGTATTGACCGAGCCGGGCGTGGATTTTTTCTTCGCGCCCCAAGGCAACGATGCTGCGCTCGGCGCGCCGACACACGGTGCGGCATATATGGGACTGTGCAGCGGCACGCGAGCCTCCTGGAAGAATAAATTCTTTCAAGGGCGGCAGTGTGGCATTGTATTTTTCCAGTAGTGCATCCAGTCGTGCGATCTGCCCGTCATTCATCATCACAAAGCCTGGGATGCTGAGTTCACCGCCCAGATCAAACAGGTCGTGCTGTATCGTCACCAGCTCGTCGCGCAGTGTGTTCGGCAAATCTTCACACAGCAACAAGCCGAGTTGCGAGTTCAGCTCATCCACATCACCCATTGCCTGCACCCGCAGCGCATGTTTGTCGGTGCGGCTACCATCACCCAAGCCGGTGGTGCCGTCGTCCCCGGTGCGGGTCGCAATTTTCGAAAGTCGGTTGCCCATGATGCTGTGCCTATTGAGAACAGGCGAAGCATACGGCAAATGGCGTGAATCAGCCGGCACACCGCCTAGGGCGCCAAGCAAATACCCCTGCTGCTCGGAGTACAATGTCGTTGCCTCGGAGAATTATCATGAATCACCCCGCCCCCGCATTTTTCAAGCGCGAGCTACCTGCTGATTTACTGGCCGCGCTACAGGCGCGTTTTGCCGATCGCTTGTCCACCACGCAGGCCATGCGCGAGCATCACGGACGTGATGAGTCGTCGTACGACCCGATGCTGCCGGATGCGGTGGTGTTTGCCCAGAATATCGACGATGTTGCGGCGGCAGTGGCGCTGTGTAACCAGTACCGTTTTCCGGTAATTGCGTATGGCACCGGTACCTCGCTCGAAGGCCATATCTTGGCGGTGCAGGGCGGCTTGTCGATTGACTTGTCGCAGATGAATCAAGTGGTGGCACTGAATGCCGAAGACCTGACCGTGACCGTGCAGCCGGGCGTCACCCGTAAGCAGTTGAATACCGAGATCAAGGATACCGGCCTGTTTTTCCCGATTGACCCGGGCGCTGATGCCTCCATCGGTGGCATGGCGGCGACGCGTGCCTCCGGCACGAATGCGGTGCGCTACGGGACGATGCGAGAGAACGTACTGGGCTTGACGGTGGTGACAGCCGAAGGCAAGGTCATCAAGACAGGTACGCGTGCAAAAAAATCCTCCGCGGGCTACGACCTGACGCGCCTGTTTGTTGGTAGCGAAGGTACCTTGGGCATCATTGTTGAGATCACCCTGAAACTGTATCCGCAGCCAGAAGCAATCTCGGCGGCGGTGTGTTCATTTTCGAGTATTGAACGCGCGGTCAACACGGTGATACAGACCATACAGATGGGCGTCCCGGTCGCGCGTGTCGAGTTCCTCGACGAGACCAGCGTGCGCGCCTTGAATGCGCATGACAAATTGAGTTTGCCTGAAAAGCCACTGCTGCTGTTCGAGTTTCACGGCAGCGAGTATGGCGTCAAGGAACAAGCCGAGTTGGTGCAGCAAATCGCAGATGAGCATGATGCGATCGGTTTCGAGTGGGCCACTCGACCCGAAGATCGTTCACGGCTATGGCAAGCGCGTCACAACGCGTATTTCGCATTGCTTCAGCTTCGACCCGGCAGCCGCGCGATTTCTACGGATTGCTGCGTGCCGATTTCTCGCCTCGCCGAGTGTTTGTTAGCGACCAAGGAAGATATTGAGCGCGAGGGTGTGACCCACGGCATCATCGGCCATGTAGGCGATGGCAACTTCCATGTGCAAATGATCATCGACCCCAATGATCCCGCTGATATAGCGCGTGCTGAGGGCGTGAATGCACGCATGGTCTCGCGCGCGATTGCCATGCAGGGTACGTGCACGGGTGAGCATGGTATTGGCTTGCACAAGATCGATTTCTTGATCCAGGAGAGTGGTGAAGATACCGTTGATGTGATGCGCACCATTAAGCATGCGCTGGACCCTCACAACATTTTTAATCCCGGCAAAGTGCTGCGCTGGTAATGCATCTGAAAGTGACTTAACTTCCATGGCAACACGTATTCCCCCAGTTCATGCCCTATCAGCCTTCGAGGCTGCGGCACGCCATGGCTCATTCGCGCTGGCAGCTGAAGAATTATGCATCACGCCATCCGCGCTCTCGCATCGTATTCGCCTGTTGGAGGAGTTTGTCGGCGAGCGATTGTTCGTGCGTGATGGGCGTAATGTTGGTCTGTCCGAATTCGGTCGCCGCTACCTTGATGTGGTTCGACAGGCACTTCGTACCCTGACTGACTTTCCGATGCCGCGGCGCGCTGCTTCGGTACAGCCGCGACTGAAGATTACGGTACCGCCCACCTTTGCGCGCTACTTGTTGGTGCCCAACCTATCCTCTTTCACGGTTGCGCATCCCGAGATTGCGGTGGAGATCTTTCTGTCGGTACCCCTATACGACTTGGCACTGGCTGAGAGTGATCTCGAAGTACGCTTCGGTCCCGGGCGCTATCCGAATCTGCAGTGTGAGTTGCTGTTTTCGGAACCGACCTTTGCAGTAGCGAGTCCTCAGTACCTGGCGCAAATTGAGCCACTGAACGAGCCTGCCGATCTGAAGAACGCGACATTAGTACGCTCAGCACTCGAGCCCTGGCAGCCCTGGTTCGAAGCTGCAGGCTTGGATTGGCCCGAGCCCACCACTGGTATTCGGGTGGATGACCTTGGGTTGCTGCAAGAGATGGTGCGCCATGGACACGGCATTGGATTGGCGCGCGCACACTTCGCGCGCGAATTACTGACTTCAGGTGAGTTGGTGCGGCTATTCGATGTACAGACGGTGGCACCACCGCATGCGTACTATGCGGTGTATGAAAAGCCAGTGCTAGAGCGTCCAGAAGTGGCGGCATTCTTGCAGTGGATGAAGGATACGTTTGGAAGCCTCTGATCGTCCTACCGAATATCGCTCCTTATTCCTCCCTTTGATTGCGAATTCTTCTCGATTCATAGCGTAGGCGCTTTGGCTTACTACGCATTCCTATCGGCCAACGTATAGCAGAACCTGACTGAAATTCCAGCCACGAAGTTTTCGCCTATGCGCGCATCCTGCGTGTGTAACGAAACAAGGGGAATTTCAATGAACGTCAATTCGGGAGGCGGGCTGCCTCCGATACCCAACAATCCCAATGCCAACGCTGCACCAGCGTCGCAGCAAATCCTTTTAGTAGCACCTCCACCCGTCATCAGCAATGTCACAAGTGCAGTGTCGCGGCCAGAAGCACTAGTATCCAATCAAGAGAGCATGGAGAAAACAGAGCCAAAGCTTTCAGCAAGAGATCCCTTCTCAGTGGGCGTGAACAAGCCGACTAATCACTGGCAGCTAATTGAACAGGCGATTGCACTCAAAGATCTTCAGTTGGTTCACAGAATGCTAGACCAAGGGAATCAGCTATGCCTAACGGATGAAGATGATCCGAACCAAGCATTCGATGCCTTGATTCCAAAAGAAATTTTCAAGCATTTAAAGGATATCGAGGTATTCGATCGTTTCATCCAATGGTTTACTCAGCAGGGGATGCAGACAAAGCTGTATTACTACACGTCAGAAGTTGGTAATGGTGTTTTGCTGAGACGTCTTGTACAGACTGGGGTCGAGGGCTGGAAGAATTCAGAACGACAGATCGAAAGCGGGGTGATCAAAGCGATTCAGGCGGGCGATAGTGCGCACTTGGAGGCGTATTTTCAGATCCTGAAAGAAAACTGCCCCACATGTAAACCTAATTGGAGCAAGATTTTTAGTCGGTGCTTGGCACCAGATAGCCCATTTCCCGCCCCCGACATCATGACAGTGTTGGTGCGCCAGTTAGATGTGTGTAAGTTGACGCCATACTCCTTAGCAAGGTTCTTTAGAAGGGCTACCGAAACCGGTCAGGATGGTGCCGTACTCTGCCTAGTGCAGTGGCTGGGTGATGAGTTTGATGAATTCATACAGTCCGATGGCTGGAAAGAAGTCCAGCGCGCGTTCTCGCCCCATCAACACCTCTTGCTGGCGAAATGCGGTTTTCCGCCGGATGCGATTGCATTGCCGCTACCTTCTGATCAAAGCGCAATAGAGTTTCAAAGGGCCTTGTTCGGCGCAACGCTGTCGAAAGGTCCATTCGCGACCATGCTGCGATCGCCTACTTGTTCGTCCTTGGAAGTCATCCATTTTATTCACACAGTCGCTGTTGGCACGGTGAATTTTAATTCCCCACATTTCGAGTCTAGAAACCATGACAGAAAACCGTCCGATGTGATTGCGTTTGAGCTTTTCAAGCAGGGTTTGGCGCCATCGCTGTCGATCAAGCTTGCTCTCGCTCTGTGGGAGCACCGACAATCGACCGAGTCGAGATTCTTGAGTGATCATCGTCTCAGTTTCCTTGCCTGCCTGATCGACTGCGTTCATCCGGATGCATTTGAATCGCTGGACGAGCCAGTGTCGGTTGAGCAAGCGAAAGCTATCCATGAAGCGATATTGGACGCAGTCACGCAACAACTCGGCAATCCTGCTGCTTTCTTCGCTGCTTCACTTGCCTGTGTTCAAACAGATGGCACGATCGATACCAAAAAGCTCGCGCTGATATATGGCAAGGGGATGGGTCTTCCCGCCGCAATCGTGGAGCAAATTGGTATGACGCTTCAGGCTGTATCGGCCGAGGTAATGGCCAGCACTTTGCCACCGAACTTGCTTAAACCGGGTATGACGGGTGTAGATCTCCAACTGGCTTTTCACCACTGGGTTCGTCAAGGCGTTGCAAGATGGATGATTACCCGCCTACCTCATGAGCTGGGTGTCAATATCGCGAGGCGTGATCGGGCGGACTTAGACAAACAGGGCAGCGACCTTCACGAGGATGACTTTGTCACTCCATTCGAGGTGTTTGCATCCACCAATTACTTGATAACCTCAGTAATCAGGCAGTACGGTCAGATCCTCGCACAGGATATAGAGGGTAGTAGTGCAGTGATTGTCGAGACATGCCGTACGATGTCGGTGGATGCATTCAAGCCCCCAGTCAAGATCGATGACAGTTCTGATGAGGAGGGATCATCCACCTCGGATTCCGAATTAGAGCATTCGTCAACCTCGACCACTAACTCGGCGTCTGAGGCGCTTGACGACTCGGCTTAAGCTTGCTTCTTCCCCCTAACAGCCAGTAACTGCAAGCGCAATGGGGTACTGATGTGCCCCATGTAAAAACTTTCAACTTTCCCGCCAAAGCTTTTCAGGCCAAAACCCTTCAAATCACCGTTTCAAG
>CAZLJL010000026.1:0-2485 GCA_964559785.1 uncultured Bifidobacterium sp. | reverse complement strand
TTACCGGAAAACGAAGCACAAGTGATTGCTGTGCTTCAAGCGTGTCATCGGCTTCAAGTGCCGATTGTCCCGCGCGGCGCAGGTACCGGCCTTTCCGGTGGCGCGACGCCGATTGCCGACGGTGTGGTGTTGTCGACTGCGCGACTGAATCGAATTGTCAAGCTTGATCCGTATGCACGCACAGCCGTTGTACAGCCCGGTGTGCGTAATCTTGCAATCTCGGAGGCTGCCAGTTCACATGGCCTCTACTATGCGCCCGATCCCTCCTCACAGATTGCTTGCTCAATTGGCGGCAACGTGGCGGAAAACTCTGGTGGTGTGCATTGCCTCAAGTATGGTCTCACCGTACATAACGTACTTCGTGTACGTATGGTCACGAGCGAAGGTGAGGTGGTTGAATTAGGTAGTGAGGGTCTTGATGCGCCGGGTCTTGATCTGCTCGCGGTGTTTATTGGTTCTGAAGGCATGCTGGGTGTGGTGACCGAAGTGACGGTGAAGTTGGTGCCGAAGCCGCAGCAGGCGCGCGTGATCATGGCTTCATTTGACGATGTGGTCAAAGGGGGTAATGCGGTGGCGAACGTGATTGCCGCAGGGATTATTCCGGCGGGCCTGGAGATGATGGATAAAACCAGTTCACGCATGGTTGAACCCTTTGTCAATGCAGGCTATGACACCGAGGCTGAGGCGATCTTGCTGTGTGAGTCGGATGGCACGCCGGAAGAAGTCGAGGAAGAAATCGCGCGCATGACGGATGTGATGAACGCTTCCGGTGCCACGGCGATTGCCGTATCGAGCAGTGAGGCCGAACGGATTCGGTTTTGGTCGGGACGCAAGAATGCATTTCCCGCAGCGGGCCGTATCTCGCCCGATTATTACTGTATGGACGGTACCATCCCACGCAAGTATCTGGCGAAGGTACTGCTGGGTATCGCTGACATGGAAAAAACCTATGGGCTGCGTTGCGCGAATGTATTCCACGCAGGTGATGGCAACCTCCATCCTTTGATTTTATTTGATGCGAACACACCGGGCGAATTCGACCGGGCTGAAAAATTTGGCGCTGCCATTCTTGAGCTGTGTGTCGAAGTCGGCGGCACCATTACAGGCGAGCATGGTGTCGGGATCGAGAAGATCAATTCCATGTGTGTGCAATTTGCGCCGGAAGAGCGCGAAGCTTTCTTCGCGGTGAAGCGCGCGTTTGATACGGCTTTTCTGCTGAACCCCGACAAAGCTATCCCTACGCTGCAGCGTTGTGCTGAGTACGGAAAAATGCACGTCAAGCGCGGTGAGCTGAAATTCTCCGACCTGCCGCGCTTCTAAGATCTCCGACAAAAGAAAAAATTAATGGATCAGGTATTGCAGCAATTCCGCGACCGTATTGCATCCGCCTCAGCGAGCGGGACTGCACTTCGCATTCGTGGTAGTGGCACCAAGGACTGGTACGGCCAGGAACTGAATGGCGAGGTACTTGATACCACGGTGTTCAGCGGTATCGTGGCGTACGACCCGACCGAACTCGTTATCACCGCACGGGCTGGTACGACGCTGCGTGAGATTGGCAAAGCCTTGGCAGAGAAGAAGCAGATGCTGGCATTTGAACCACCTCGCTTTGATGGCTTGGCGACGATTGGCGGCATTGTGGCCAGCGGACTCTCTGGCCCGCGCCGTCAGGCTGTGGGATCGGTGCGGGACTTCGTGCTCGGAACTGTGCTGATGGATGGCAAGGGTGAGGTGTTGAACTTCGGCGGACAAGTGATGAAAAACGTCGCCGGCTACGATGTATCGCGTTTGCTGACCGGATCACTCGGCACGCTGGGTCTGCTACTTGAAGTATCGATCAAGGTATTGCCGCGTCCTTTTGCGCAGCACTCGCTGCAGTTTGCGATGAGCCAGGAAGAGGCCTTGCATCAACTAAATGTTTGGGGTGGACAGCCACTACCGCTCTCTGCATCGTGCTGGGTGAATGGCCATCTGTATGTTCGCTTGTCTGGAGCGCAGGCCGCCGTCGATGCAGCCATCGCGAAGATGGGGGGCGCCGAGTTGCCGCAGGCGGAAGCATTCTGGGACAGCGTAAGAGAGCAAGAACACGAATTTTTTCAAGCTGCGCCTGCCGGGTTGTGGCGCCTATCCGTACCCACGACGGCAAAGCCCTTGTCCTTGCCGGGCGAGCAGATGATTGAATGGGGCGGTGCACAGCGCTGGCTGAAAACCAGTGCCGATGCTGCCACGATACGTGCCGCTGCAACTACTGTCGGTGGTCATGCCACGCTTCATCGAGGCGGTGATAAATCAGTCGGTGTTTTCCAGCCCTTGGCACCAGCCGTTGCACGCATTCACCGTCATTTGAAGAACACTTTTGATCCGGCGGGTGTTTTCAATCCACGCCGCATGTACACCGATTTCTGACGATGCAAACCAATCTCGCCGACTTCATCAAAGATACGCCCCAAGGCAAGGAAGCAGATGCCATTCTGCGAAAGTGTGT
>CAZLJL010000025.1:0-11549 GCA_964559785.1 uncultured Bifidobacterium sp. | reverse complement strand
CCTGAGCAACGCGTACCCATGAGCCGCTTGCGCGCACGTATTGCCGAGCGCCTGCTTGAGTCGCAGTCGACTAACGCTATCCTCACCACGTTCAATGAAGTGAACATGCAGCCGGTGATGGATTTGCGGAACAAGTACAAAGACAAATTCGAGAAAGAGCACGGTGTAAAACTTGGCTTCATGTCGTTCTTTGTGAAAGCTGCTGTGGCTGCGCTAAAAAAATATCCGATCCTGAACTCCTCGGTGGACGGTAACGATATTGTTTACCACGGCTACTTCGATATCGGTATTGCAGTCGGCTCACCGCGCGGTTTGGTCGTGCCTATCTTGCGAAATGTTGATCAGATGTCGATTGCAGATATAGAAAAAAAGATCGGTGAGTTTGGTACCAAAGCGAAGGATGGCAAGTTGACGCTGGATGAGCTGTCGGGCGGTACTTTCTCGATTTCCAATGGCGGGGTATTCGGCTCGATGCTGTCGACGCCGATCATCAACCCGCCGCAGTCAGCAATTCTCGGGGTGCACGCCACCAAGGAGCGCGCGGTGGTTGAGGATGGACAAATCGTGATCCGTCCCATGAACTACCTTGCGATGTCATACGACCATCGCATTATCGATGGCCGTGAGGCGGTACTGGGTTTAGTGGCAATGAAAGAGGCACTGGAAGATCCAGCGCGTCTGCTGCTCGATCTGTAAGGAGCAGCCATGGCAAAGCATTTCGATGTGGTCGTGATCGGCGGCGGCCCGGGTGGATACATTGCTGCGATTCGCGCGGCCCAGCTTGGACTGTCGGCGGTTTGTATTGACGAGTGGCAGAACGCTAAAGGCGGCCCGGCACTCGGCGGCACTTGCACTAATGTGGGCTGTATTCCGTCCAAGGCCATGCTGCAATCTTCCGAACATTTCGAGCATGTACAGCATGGGCTTGCCGAGCATGGCGTTGAGGTCAAAGGCGTGAAGCTCAACCTCGGGCAAATGCTTGGACGCAAGGATGGCGTCGTGAAGCAAAACAATGACGGTATTCAGTACCTTTTCAAGAAGAATAAGGTGGCTTTCCTGCACGGTCGCGCATCTTTCGTTAAAGCGGATGCGTCAGGTTACGAGATTGCCATTGCAGGACCCGCAAATGAATCAGTGACGGGTAAGCATGTCATCGTGGCCACTGGCTCGAACCCGCGTGCTTTGCCACAAGCACCTTTCGACGAACAGCAAATTCTGTCGAATACGGGCGCACTGGCACTTGATGCTGTACCAAAAAAGCTGGGTGTGATCGGTGCAGGCGTTATTGGTCTTGAGATGGGAAGCGTCTGGCGCCGTCTCGGTGCCGAAGTCACGATCTTGGAGGCATTGCCGACCTTCCTGGGTGCCGCTGACGAGTCGATTGCAAATGAGGCGCATAAGTTGTTCACCCAACAGGGTTTGATCATCAAGATGGGTGTCAAGATCGGTGAGATCAAAACGGGTAAAACGGTTCGTATTGACTACAGCGACGCCAGCGGTACTGCACACACACTCGACGTTGATAAGCTGATCGTATCGATTGGTCGAGTACCCAATACGGTTGGCTTGAATTCCGAGGCGATTGGTTTGAAGCTCGATGAGCGCGGCTTTATTGTGGTTGATGACCACTGCAAGACCAGTTTGCCCAATGTCTGGGCGGTGGGTGACGTGGTACGCGGGCCGATGCTGGCGCACAAGGCCGAGGAGGAGGGGGTCGCGGTTGCCGAGCGTATCGCTGGTCAGCACGGCCACGTCAACTTCGACACCATTCCTTGGGTGATTTATACCGCCCCCGAGATCGCGTGGGTGGGTAAAACTGAGCAGCAACTCAAAGCCTCTGGTATTGCCTACAAGTCCGGTAGTTTCCCTTTCATGGCGAATGGTCGCGCTCGTGCGCTTGGTGATACCTCCGGCTTGGTGAAGTTCCTTGCTGATGCGCATACCGACGAGATACTTGGTGTGCACATCGTTGGTCCGATGGCCTCCGAGTTGATTTCCGAGGCCGTGGTGGCAATGGAGTTTCGTGCCTCTGCGGAAGATATCGCGCGTATTTGCCATGCCCATCCCACATTATCCGAGGCGACCAAAGAGGCCGCGCTGGCAGTGGATAAGCGGGCCTTGAACTTCTAAGTCAATGCCTGGGCGCACTGGCGAACAATGGCGAGCGGGCCCCAGCGGGCCAAGGATCGCTGCGTTGGGCATGCTGGTCACACTGTTGGTCAGTTGTGCCAGCCAGCCGTCGCCACCGGCAGGACAACTCCAGGTGCTGTCGACAGCTCAGGGCAAGCCGCTTACTGGTGCGGCTTGCGTCGTGAGCAATCTATCTGGCAGCTGGAATGTACAGACACCTGCAACCGTCATGGTGGGCGACCCCAATGGCGACCTGCGTGTGGTCTGTGAACACCCTGGTTACCGCAGCTCCGAGGTGATTTATCGCATGCCAGGCGGCGGGGTCAGCAAAAGCGGAACGCGCGTTAATGTTGGCGTGGGTGGCGGCAGCTTTGGCAGCGCAAGCGGTGTGGGCGTATCGATGGGTATCGGTTTCCCGTTGGGCGCGGTACGTCAGCGCTACCCTTCGCAACTCACGGTGGATTTAACGCCACTTAGTGACGCGCAATGAATGTCACCGAGTATTACGAGCTTTCCCTAGATGAGCGCGGCTACAGTGCAGATCCCTCGCAGCGCGCCGCAGTCGAGCGGCTACAGAGTTTATATGACGAATGGGTAGCCTATCGTTCCAAACGCTCGACACGTCTCACCAAACTACTCCGGCATCCTGATATCCCACGTGGCGTGTACCTCTGGGGCGGCGTCGGCCGTGGCAAGTCGTTTCTGATGGATTGCTTTCATGCGGTCGTACCCGTACAGCGCAAGACGCGCGTGCATTTTCATGAGTTCATGCGCGAAGTGCACCATGCACTGGATGAGCAGAAAGATGTGGAAGACCCCTTGTTGGTGGTTGCCGAGCATATTGCGCAGCGCTATCGGCTAATTTGTTTTGATGAGTTCCATGTCTCCGACATCGCTGATGCGATGATTCTGTATAACCTCTTGCAGCCCTTGTTTGATCGCGGCGTATCTTTTGTCATGACTTCCAATTACGCGCCCGATGCGCTGTATCCGGATGGCTTGCATCGTGATCGTTTGCTGCCGGCGATCGCGCTGATCAAAGACAAGCTTGACGTGGTGAATGTCGATGCCGGAACAGACTACCGCAAGCGTATCCTCGAGCAGGTCTCGGCCTATCACGCGCCATTGGGAACAGCCTCGGCAGAAGCGCTGGAGCAGGCCTTTACCAATCTCGCCGGCGCTGCTGAAGATGACCCCAAGATCAGGATAGAATCGCGAGATGTGCGTTGCGTTCGGCGTGCTGGTGGGGTGGTCTGGTTTGACTTTGCCACGTTGTGCGGTACCGCGCGCTCGCAAAATGATTATCTTGAGATTGCCAACCGATTTCACACGGTGATTTTGTCGGATGTGCCGAAGATGTCGGCCGAGATGGCCTCTGAGGCGCGCCGATTCACTTGGCTGATCGATGTGTTGTATGACCACCGGATCAAATTACTGATATCCGCAGAAGTGGCGCCGGAGTTGCTCTTCACCGAGGGAAGTTTTGCAACGGAGTTTCAGCGAGCGGTGTCGCGTATCGTAGAGATGCAATCGCGCGAATATAAAGAGAGCGAGCGCCGTACATCGGCTGTCGTGATGGGCAGAGAAACTGCTGATTGAACGAAACGGGATACTCTTTGGCTCTAAGTAGAAAGTTTGCGGTGCCGTTGCTTGGCGCGGCCTTGTTGCTGAGCTGCTGGAGCGCAGGCGCGCAGGTGATCACGTCCCCTGGTACCGCTGAACAGGCGCTAGCGACTCAGTTTCCGCCGCAGTCGATCGACTCGGTAGAGCGGGCCAATGCCGCGCTTGCTTTGGTGCCGGCTGCCCGTGCCGAAATTGCGCGTCGAACTGCTGCTCAACGCGCGCAGTGCCTTGATGATTTTTTTACCTCTTCTTGTCTAAACGACCTGCGCGAGAGCGAACGACATGCTACCAAAGCGGTACGGCGTGTTGAAGTTGAGGCAAACGCTTTGTTGAGACGTGAGCGTGCCGCTGAACGAGACCGCGCGGTTGCAGATCGCGAGCGTCGTGCTGCAGAGCAGCGCGCTAAATCCATTTCGATCACCGGTTCTGCGCGTAACGCTGATAAGGCTGAAACAGGTGATCCCGTGACTACTACGCCGCCCAACGAGTCAATACCAGTCGATGAGCCTCGACCCTGAGCAGCTACGGGAACGCATCCTTGCATTGGAGATCGAGCACCGCGATCTCGACGAGGCGATTGCGCGTTTGGCAGACCTGCCGACGCGCGATGATTTGCTCCTAACGCGTCTGAAGAAACGTAAGCTACAGCTGAAGGACCAGGTGCTGCAGCTGAAGATGTTGTTGGTACCTGATATCCCTGCCTGACTATCTATCGTATTTTGACCGAAACACCTGCCACCACCGATCCCGTCGGCGTCCATGATGCCGAGGTCGATGCCTTGTTCTCGGCAACCGGTCGGCTGGCCGAGCACATACCCGGCTTTCGGTCCAGGCAGTCACAGACCGACATGGCACGCGCAGTAGCCCAGGCAATTTCCACGCAATCCACCCTTTTGGCCGAGGCCGGTACTGGTACCGGCAAGACATTCGCTTACCTGGTGCCTGCTTTGCTTTGGGGTGGCAAGGTCATCGTGTCGACCGGTACCCGAAATCTGCAAGATCAGTTATTCCTGCGCGATCTGCCGGTGGTGCGCAAGGCGCTGAATGCGCCGGTGAGTGTTGCGCTGCTCAAAGGGCGCGCCAATTATGTTTGCCACTTTCACCTCGATCGTACGTTGCAGAATGGTCGGCTAACGGCGCGGGAGGATGTCGGCTACTTACGCGAGATCGGGCGCTTCATCAAAACTACGCGCAGCGGTGATAAATCGGAGCTATCGCGTGTACCAGAGAACGCGACAGTATGGAATCTGGTGACCTCGACCCGTGACAACTGCGCGGGTGCCGAATGCAAGCACTACCAGGATTGCTTCGTCATGAAGGCACGGCGTGATGCACAGCAGGCAGATGTGGTTGTGGTGAACCATCATCTATTCTTCGCTGATGTCGCGTTAAAAGATACGGGCGTCGCCGAGTTACTACCGACTGCCAACACTATTATTTTCGATGAAGCGCATCAGCTACCGGATACCGCCACCTTATTTTTTGGTGAGACTGTGTCGACGACTCAGCTGATGGAGTTATGCCGTGATGTGCTGGCCGAGGGGCTCGCCCACGCGCGCGATGGCGCTGATTGGGGTGCGGTGGTAAGCAGCGTCGAGAAGTCTGTACGCGATCTGCGTCTGAGCTTTCCCGTTGAGGGTGCGAAGCTAGCCTATCAGCAGATTGCCGAGAGCAGTGCTTTTTTCCCGGCGCTGGCGCACCTGAAGTCGATGCTGGCGCACTTGGTCGAGGTGTTGGCTGCGCAGGCCGAGCGTGCTGAGACGATCGATCAGTGTCGCGCACGGGCATCCGAGCTTGGCTTGATGCTGGATCGATGGAATCTTTCAATAGCCTCAGAGGGCGAGCAGGCTGAGGTATTGTGGGTGGAGGCATTTTCTCAATCTTTGCAGCTCCATCGAACGCCGCTCTCGATTGCACCGATCTTCAACAAGCAGCGGGAAGGTGCGCCGCGGGCTTGGATTTTCACGTCGGCGACGCTGGCGGCGAAAAATGATTTCTCTCACTTTACCTCTCAGATGGGTCTGGAGCTTGCTACCGCGAAAAGCTGGCCAAGTCCGTTTGATTACACTCGACAGGCTTTGCTGTATGTGCCCGCCGATCTGCCTGATCCCAGCTCAATCGCCTACACCGATGCGGTGGTCGACGCTGCGTTACCCGTGATTGAGGCCGCAGGTGGCCGCGCCTTCCTGCTTTGCACCACCTTACGTGCGGTCAGGCGCGCAGCCGAGCGGCTACGCGAGTTGTTTGCCGAGCGTCAGTTGCCTTGGCCACTACTCGTTCAGGGTGAGTTAGGTCGTAACGAGTTGCTCGAGCGGTTTCGCAGTGCGGGTAATGCCGTGTTGGTCGGTAGCCAAAGTTTTTGGGAAGGTGTTGATGTGCGCGGTGATGCCCTGTCGGTGGTCATCATCGACAAGTTGCCCTTTGCACCGCCCGACGATCCGGTGCTTGCGGCGCGGATTGCGGCCATGGAGCGGCGTGGTCAGAATGGTTTCATGCATCACCAGCTGCCTGAGGCCATCATCTCGCTGAAGCAGGGCGCTGGTCGCTTGATTCGGGATGAGCATGATCGCGGCATTCTCATGATCTGCGACCCGAGACTGATCTCCAAGGGCTATGGCCGTCGAATCTGGCAGAGCCTGCCTCCCTTTGCCCGGACGCGCGATCTCAAAGAGGTGCAAAACTTTCTGTTGAGCGCCCCGTGTTGAGCGGTGTCAAAGCGTCGCCGCGCCGGGGATGCGTTCAGGTAAAATCGCGCCGATGAAAATCCTGATCAGCAACGATGACGGCTATCTGGCCCCCGGAATCAACGCACTTGCTGAGCAGCTATCTTCCTTTGCCGATATCGTCGTGGTTGCGCCGGACAGTAACCGTTCCGGCTCCTCAAACTCGCTCACCTTAGACCGGCCCTTGCGCGTGATGAAGTCCGACAAGGGTTATTACTCGGTCAATGGCACGCCGAGCGACTGCGTTCACATTGCGCTGACTGGGCTGCTCGACGAGCGTCCCGATCTGGTGGTGTCGGGTATCAACCAAGGTCAGAACATGGGCGATGACACGCTCTACTCAGGCACGGTCGCGGCGGCCACCGAAGGCTTCTTGTTTGGTATTTCGGCGATTGCTTTTTCTCAGGTTGCGCATGGCTGGTCCGAGCTGGACGCTGCTGCGCGCCTGGCAAAAGATATCGTGCTGCGGAATCTCGACGCGCTGAGTGCGCCTTTTCTGCTGAATGTGAATATTCCGAATCGCCCTTATGCCGCGTTGAACAAGGTGGTCGCGACACGCCTTGGTAAGCGGCATGAATCTGAGCCGGTGATCCGTTCGGCTGATCCACATGGCAACGAGATTTTCTGGATTGGTCCGGCAGGGCGGGCCAAGGATGCCGGCGAGGGAACGGATTTTCATGCGACTGAGCAGGGTTGGGTATCGGTCACACCGCTGCAGATCGATCTGACGCATGGTCCCCAGTTAGAACGTTTGCGGACGGTGCTGCCATGAGCGAGAGTGAAAGCCAACCCAAAAAGCGATTCCCGCTGACGCTTGATTTCGTGACCGGTCTCTCCGGGCGCAGTAAAGCTACCGCGAAGACCACTTACGGCACGCAGACCGCAACCCGCAACGCTACAGAACGTACCCATTCGCCGCGGCCGGTCCAGGCGCCAGTTGTCGCCAATAAGCAGCAGCGCTCAGTGTCTGCCGTTGACAGTGGGGGCGGCGCGCTTTTGGTATCGGAGGCAGTGCGCAAGGCGATGGTGCGACGGATTGCACAGCAGGGTGTGAAGGATGCGGCAGTGCTGTCGGCCATGGAGAGTGTGCCTCGGCACTATTTCCTGGAGCCGGGTCTGGCCTCGCAGGCATATGTCGATACCGCATTACCGATTGGCTACCACCAGACCATCTCTAAACCCTCCATCGTGGCACGCATGATCGAGTTGATGCGTGAGGGTGTCGACGGAAAGCTGCTCCGCGTACTCGAGATCGGCACCGGTTGCGGCTATCAGGCGGCGGTACTGGCGCAGGTTGCTCATGAAGTGTATTCAATTGAACGCATGCGACCGCTGCATGAATTGGCACGCAGCAACCTGCGTGCGCTGTGCATCCCCAACCTGCGGCTGCACTATGGCGATGGTATGTTGGGCTTGCCCCAGTGTGGACCATTCGATGGCATCATTCTGGCGGCGGCCGGCTTGGACGTGCCTCAGGCACTTCTGGATCAAATGGCGCTGGGCGGACGTTTGATCGCGCCAGTTGGTGAGCGGGCGCAGCGCCTCAAGTTGGTGATCCGTACCAAGCCAAATGAATGGGTGGCCGATTTGCTGGAGCCTTGCCACTTTGTGCCGATGCGACCGGGTACCTTTGGCTGAGGCCGATACCGTTTTCAAAGCAGGACCGATGAAGCACAAAACCCTACGAGTTATTTCGATACTGATGGCCGTTTGGCTGCTCCACGCCTGTGCCGGGGCGCCCGGTAATGCGCCCATCGACGACCGCAGCGCCACTCGCGAAAACAGCAAGACAACACAATCCAAGTCGCAAACAGCGAAGACCGCCGCTGCCCCTGAGCCGGTTGACCCCCCGGGTTTCTATACCGTCAGAAAAGGGGATACCCTGGTCAAGATCGGCAAGCAATTCAGCCAACCCGTGCGCGACTTGAGCGACTGGAATCGTTTATCCGACCCGAACGACATCCGCGTCGGGCAGCAGTTGCGCATTATCCCGCCCGAGGACAACAAGGTCGCTAGCGTGCCAACTGAAACCGGCATGGAGATGCGTAGCCTTGACGCTCAGCCGAACAACAATCCGCCGCCGACAGCGACTGCGCGTGTTTCGGGCGGCACCAAGAATGGACCCCTAGGTCGTAAAGTCGCTTACTCCGATCAGGCTTGGTCAGACTTGCAGCGTGGCGAACCCTCGAAGTCACTGGCGGATAGCCGCAAGCCTGACGATGTGAGTCCACCCGTTGCCGGGCGCTTCGTTTGGCCGACCGAGGGCAAGATCATTCGCGCTTTCGACGTATCACGCAAAGGGATTGATATTGCCGGACAACCCGGACAGCCGATTGTCTCTGTCGGCGACGGTACTGTGCTCTATGCGAACACAATGCGCGGCTTCGGCAACCTGGTGATTATTGATCATCGCGATGGGTTGGTGTCCGCCTATGGACACAACAAAACTATGCTGGTTAAGGAAGGCCAAACGGTCGCCAAGGGACAGCGCATCGCCGAGATGGGCGATATAGATGCGGAATCAGTCCGTCTGCATTTCGAGATCAGACAGCTGGGTAAGGCGGTTGACCCGATCGGTTTTTTGCCGAGTCGCTAAATGAACGATGCGTCGGAACAGCCGGATTCGCCACCCATGGTCCCGCTGCACGATGGGGAGCCGGCGGATCAAACCGACCTGATCGAAGAGGACGACGCTTCACGACAACCGATAGAAGAGTTTCGTGCCTTGCTCAGTTCGGAGCTAGCGAGCGACACCACGCAGTATTACCTGAACCGAATCGGAACGCGCCCCTTGCTGACGCCGTCGCAGGAGCGGTATTACGCGACACTCGCGGCGCAGGGTGACTTCGATGCGCGGCAGGTCATGATTGAGCATAACCTGCGTTTGGTCGTCTCGATTGCCAAGCACTACGTGAACCGCGGACTTGCCTTGCTTGACCTGATCGAAGAAGGCAACCTTGGATTGATGCATGCGATCGGTAAATTCGAGCCACAGCGTGGCTTTCGCTTCTCGACCTATGCAACATGGTGGATACGGCAGAGTATCGAGCGCGCCATCATGAACCAGGGACGCATGATTCGCTTGCCGGTACATCGTGTACGCGAATTAAATCTGGTACTGCGTGCCAAATATCACCTCGAGGCGCGGCTCGACCATCAGAAGGATGCGCGATTGGAAGATATTGCGCATCTGGTGGAGCGCAGCATCGACGAAGTGCGCGAGATACTCGGAATGGCCGAGCCAGTATCCTCGCTCGATACGCCACTGCCCAGCGACACCCACGCCACTTTGCTCGATCTGGTTGCTGATGTGGCCGCCAAGGGGCCCGACGTCCATGTCGAGGAGCAGGAAATGACGCACATGGTGCGTCGTTGGATTGATGCTATGCCGATCAAGCAGCGGATCGTGATCCTGAGACGTTTTGGTTTGGACCACGGTACGCCTGCGACATTGGATGAAATTGCCGATGAGCTGGGGGTGACGCCTGAGCGCGTGCGGCAGATTCAGCAAGACGGTCTGCACAGGCTCAAGCAGGTGATTGCTGCGCGCGGTGTTAGGAAGGATGCGCTCTTGTGACGCCGATACTTGACATTACCTCGCTCGATATGGAGGCACGCGGCGTTGGTCATCTGCCCAATGATGATGGATCACCGGGCAAGGTGGTCTTCGTAGAAGGCGCTCTGCCTGGCGAGCAAGTGCGCTTCCAGTCTTTCCGTCGCAAGCCCAAGTGGGAAGCCGCAGAGATGACGGCCTTGCTGCGTGCGTCTTCGTTACGTACGACACCGCGATGTGTGCATTTTGGTGTCTGCGGTGGCTGCGCGATGCAGCACCTTAATCCTGCCGCGCAAGTGGCGATTAAGCAGCGCGTGTTAGAAGACAATCTGTTCCACATTGGTCGTGTGCGTCCTGCGTATCTTCTGCGTGCCATCCAAGGTCCCGATTGGGGATACCGATACCGCGCACGCCTGTCCGTGCGGTTTGTCGCGAAGAAGGGTGGGGTACTGATTGGTTTTCATGAGCGGCGGTCCAGCTTCATTGCCGACATGCATACGTGCGAGATCCTGCCCCCAAAAGTATCCGCCATGCTGATGCCGATGCGCACGCTAGTTGCGTCGTTGTCGATTCGTGATCGATTACCGCAGATCGAGTTGGCGGTCGGCGAGCATGATGGTGAGCAGGTGATTGTGATGGTGCTTCGCATTATGGAGCCGCTCTCCGCTGATGATGAGCAACAGCTGAAGGCATTTGCGGATCAATGGGATATTGAGTGGTGGCTACAGACCAAGGGTCCAGATACCGCCACGGCGTGGTATCCCCAGAAGCGGCCGCTGCAATACCGTTTGCCGGAATTTGGCTTGGTGATGCCATTCAAGCCAACCGATTTCACGCAGGTGAATCACCATATCAATAGCGTACTGGTTTCGCGTGCCTTACGTCTGCTTCAGGTACAGTCCGACGATCGCGTGGCAGATTTGTTTTGCGGCTTGGGCAACTTCACACTACCGCTGGCGACGCAAGCGCGGGAGGTGGTCGGTATTGAAGGAAGCTCGGCACTCACCGAGCGTGCATTGCGAAACGCAGCACTGAATGGGTTGGATCATCGAACGCAATTCCTGCATCGGAATTTATTCGAATTCACGCTCCAGGATCTCCAGTCGCTCGGACGTTTTGAACGGATGCTGATTGATCCACCCCGAGAGGGTGCGATGGAAGTATGCAAGGCAATCGCCGAGGCTGGAGAGAGTAACTCCGATTTACAGCCGTCGCGTATCGTTTATGTGTCTTGTAATCCCTCTACGCTCGCGCGCGATGCTGGGCTGTTGGTTAATGTGGGAGGCTACCGATTAAGTCAGGCTGGTGTGGTGAATATGTTTCCTCACACGGCCCATGTCGAGTCGATTGCAGTATTTGATCGCGGTCAATAATCCGCTAAATGACATAAAAAACGCCGGCTGCGGGCCGGCGTTTTAGTTGGGGCTGGCGCTGCTTAGTCGCGCTCACCACCGAAAATGCCCAACAGCGCGAGCAAGTTCACGAACACGTTGTACAGATCCAGATAGATCGCCAGCGTC
>CAZLJL010000024.1:0-11961 GCA_964559785.1 uncultured Bifidobacterium sp. | reverse complement strand
GCAAGACGCGGCAACGCGTTTGGTATGACTGGTATGGCGATTGCCGCGCTGACGACAGTCGCGCTGATCATGAAACTGCAAGCCGAGGCGACTGCGCCTGGTAGTGGTTTTAGCTTGCTGCTCGGCGGTCTGGTTGTTGGTGGCGCAATTGGTGCTGTGCTCGCAAAACGGGTCGAGATGACCAAGATGCCCGAGCTGGTCGCGGCCATGCACTCCCTGATTGGTATGGCGGCAGTGTGTATCGCGGTCGCCGCAGTGTCAGAGCCGAAGGCTTTTGGCATTGTTGCCAACGTGACTGATCCCATCCCGTTCGGTAACCGTCTCGAGCTGTTTATCGGTACCTTTGTCGGTGCGATTACATTCTCTGGTTCGGTGATCGCGTTCGGTAAGCTCGCCGGTAACTTCAAGTTCCGACTTTTTCAGGGTGCGCCGGTGGTGTTCCCGGGTCAGCACCTGATTAACCTGCTGATGGCCGTGGTGATGGTGGGTGCAGGCCTGATGTTTGTTGTGGCCGACGGTGCAGAGCCTGCGTGGGTACCTTTCCTGGTGATGACCGCGATCGCTTTCGTACTCGGTGTCTTGATCATCATCCCGATCGGCGGTGCCGATATGCCGGTGGTGGTGTCGATGTTGAACAGCTACTCTGGTTGGGCGGCAGCAGGCATCGGTTTCTCGCTCAATAACTCGATGCTGATTATTGCGGGTTCGCTGGTGGGATCATCCGGCGCGATTCTGTCGTACATCATGTGTAAGGCGATGAATCGCTCGTTCTTCAGCGTGATTCTTGGTGGCTTCGGTGGCGAGGCATCCGCAGTTGGCCCGGGCGGTCAGCAACAGCGCAATGTGAAAGCCGGCTCTGCGGATGATGCAGCCTTCATCATGACGCATGCCGAGACGGTGATTATTGTTCCGGGTTATGGCTTGGCAGTGGCGCGCGCACAGCATGCGCTGAAAGAACTGACCGATCAGCTGACCGACAAAGGGGTGACCGTGAAATACGCGATCCACCCGGTGGCAGGACGTATGCCTGGCCACATGAACGTATTGCTGGCTGAGGCTGAAGTGCCATACGACCAAGTATTCGAGATGGAAGACATCAACAGCGAATTCGGTCAGGCCGATGTGGTGCTGGTGCTGGGGGCGAATGATGTGGTGAACCCGGCTGCCAAAGACCCCAACTCGCCGATCGCAGGTATGCCGATTCTCGAGGCGTACAAGGCGAAGACCATTATTGTGAACAAGCGCTCGATGGCGTCAGGTTACGCTGGCTTGGATAATGAGTTGTTCTATCTCGACAAGACCATGATGGTATTTGGTGACGCTAAAAAGGTCATCGAAGATATGGTCAAGGCCATCTAAAGCCTTTCACAATGTCGCTGGCGTTGTGAGTGACCCTTGCGGTGCGTGAGCTGGTGATGGCCTTATCGCCAGCCGTACATCATCTGCTCCGCCAGCAAGCGTTTCGCTGGCGGCACGAAATCCAACGCGCCCAAGGACAATCCCAGCAGTCGTTGTGACACTGACTCATCTGAGCCATTCGCAAACACACGCGCCATCAGATCGGTGACGCGTACCGTCGTGGATCTATCACCTTGGCGCTGCCGCTCGAATGCGGTGAGCGTGTCCGCCGATAGGTCGCGAGCCAACATCCTGGCTAGTACTGCCGCATCGCGCAGACCCAGATTTAATCCTTGGCCTGCAACGGGATGTAAAGTTTGTGCGGCATTGCCGATTGCTACGGTACGGGCTGTTGTGTTTGGCGCGGCGTTGAGCCCTAAGGGGTAATGATGGCGCGGCCCGATGCGGGTGAATGTGCCTACTCGCTGACCAAATACGCGCTGTAATTCAGCGAGAAAATCATCATCGCCCAACGCCAACAGCCACTCGGAAGTGATCGGGCTCACGCACCACACCATGGCGTAGCCGTCGGTTTGCGGCAGTAGTGCGAGCGGCCCTTCCGAGGTAAAGCGCTCGTAAGCTCTACCTCCGGAGGGCGCGGTGGCATGGACGGTCGAGGTAATCGCCACCTGTGCGTAATCGCGGTATTGGGTTTTGGCGTTTTGCTCGCTGAATACACCACCTTCTGAATGCACCACCACCGAGGCTGATACTTCGCTGCCATCTGACAATGTTAGTACGGCATGGTCGTCTCTTGGCTGCAGGCTGACGACGGTTGCCGGTCGACATGCATGCAGACCTGCTGCCATAACCGCATCGAGTGCATGCACTAGATCGCCATAGCGACATACATACCCCAGTGCCGGTAGTTTGTAGTCTTCGCTTTCGATCAGTGTGCGACCAAAGCTTCCTCGACGCGAGACATGAATTTGCGTGATTGGTGTCGCTACCGTGGGCCATGCGGCTATTTTCGAGAGCAGTTCGCGGCTGCCGTAGGACAATGCAATCGATCGCGGGTCGGCCGCAGCCAGCGCAAGCGGTTTCGCATCCAGTAGCGCAATCTTGTTGGGGTCGATGCCTTGCGCGACCAGCATGGCAGCGAGCGACAGACCGACCGGTCCACCACCCACGATCGCGATATCGACCCTTGTATGCATCATCAGCCGCGCATCAACGCTTCAATGTCGGCGACGCTTTTCGGAGCCTTGTGCGTCAAGATGTGGCATCCATCCGCCGTAATGAGTGCATCGTCTTCAATACGAATACCGATATTCCAGAACGCTTCGGGCACGCCTTCAGCAGGGCGAACATAAATTCCCGGCTCGATGGTCAGCACCATGCCGGGAACTAGAGTACGCGATGGTTTTTCAGTGGCAGATACAGCAGGGTCTCGATAATCGCCGACATCATGCACATCCATGCCCAGCCAGTGGCCCGTGCGATGCATGTAAAACTGTCGGTAGCTATCGTTCGCGATCACGTCATCCAGCGTGCCGACTTTATCCTGATTGAGAAGCCCGGTGTCGAGCATGCCTTGTGCCAACACACGAACAGCGGCTTCATGTCCATCGATGAAGCGTTTACCCGGGCCGGTGGCTTTGATCGCTGCGTATTGTGCTTCCAGTACGATCTCATACAGTGCTTTTTGAGGGCCGCTGAATTTACCGTTCGCCGGAAAAGTACGGGTGATGTCGGATGCATAGCTATCGAGTTCGCAGCCAGCATCAATCAATACTAAATCGCCATCACGTAACTCAGCGTCACCAGCGCGGTAGTGAAGCACGCAGGCGTTGGCACCAGTCGCCACGATGGAGCCGTAGGCGGGGAACTGAGAGCCATTGCGACGAAATTCGTGCAGTAGCTCGGCTTCGAGATGGTATTCACGTAGCCCCGGCTTGGCACACCGCATCGCGCGTGCATGCGCCTCTGCAGCGATATCTGCAGCGCGTTGCATGGTCGCGATTTCGTGATCATCTTTCACGAGCCGCATCTCATTGAGAATAGCGCGGATATCAAAGGCGGCGCTTGGGGCACTGACGCCAGCACGTACCTGTGCACGAACTGTGTTCAGCCAGCGTTGAATTTGCTCATCCAATTTGGCCTGGCTGCCCAGTGCGTAAAATAGTGCGGGTGCATTGGCCATCAGCTTGGGTAGCTCCGCATCGATGCTATCGATCGTGAAACAGGCATCCATGCCAAAAGCTTCCTTGGCACCGGCGGGGCCGTAGCGATAGCCATCCCATATCTCGCGCTCTTCGCTTTTGTCGCGACAAAACAGAATGGACCGGTCTTGTTCACCGGCGATCAAGACCAGCGTAGCTTCAGGCTCAGGGAAGCCGGTCAGGTAATAGAAGTAGCTGTCATGCCGGTACGGATAGTCGGCATCGGCATTACGCATGACTTCGGGTGCAGTCGGGATGATCGCTACGCCACCGCCTTGCGCACGCATGGTTTCGATCAGCGCTGCGCGCCGATGTGCAAAGGTCGTGATGTTCATGATCCGGTTCTCAAGGGTGCATTTAATTGTTCGAGACGCTCTATCGTGCCGACATCGGTCCAGTCGCCACGGTAGACCTCGCCCCCGATTTTGCCCTTGTCGGCGAATTCGCGCAGGATCGGAGCGAGTTTTGCACTTTCGCCCGCTGTCACGGTGTCAAACAGTTCTGGGCGATAGACGCCAATACCGGAGAAGGTATAGCGTGGCTCGCCGTGATTGGTGATGGAGAAATTTGCCAAAGCAAAATCTCCCTCCGGATGATGCGCAGGATTCTTCACCAAATAGAGCCACGCCAAGTCACGCTCGCCTACTGGGTAAGGCTTGCCCCACGGATCGGATTCCTCGAGCACATCTTTCACCTTGCTGAAATCGAAATGCGGACAATAGATATCACCCGCGACTGCAAGAAAGGGCGAATCGCCAAGCAGATGGCGCGCCTTTGCAATACCCCCGGCAGTTTCCAGTGCGGTTCCCTCGGCGGAGTAAACCAGTGTTGCCCCGTATCGACTGCCATCACCCAGCGTCTCTTCAATCATATGGCCAAGGTGTGCGTGATTAATCACGATCTCGGTCAGGCCGGCTCGAACAAGGTTCAGGATATGCCAGACAATCAGCGGCCGACCACGCACGGTCAGCAAGGGCTTGGGGCAGGTATCGGTCAGCGGCCGCATACGCTCACCACGACCTGCAGCGAAGATCATGGCCTTCATGTCAGAAGGTATAGCCAATGCCTGTTTGTTTTTCTTCCAGCGTATCAAGCAGTCTTATCAACGGCGAGAACTCTTTGTAGCGGTAAGCAGTTTTGCGGACGTATTGCATGACCAGCGGTATGTCATTGAGATAGCCATCTTTGCCGTCGCGGTGATAAAGGCGCGCAAAAATACCGAGTACTTTCAGGTGGCGCTGCAGCCCCATGAACTCGAAGTCACGGTAAAACGTATCGATATCAGCAGCGACAGGAAGACCGGCACGACGTGCCAATTCCCAGTAGCGAACCGCCCAGTCGAGCACCATCTCTTCGTCCCATTCGATATAGGCATCGCGCAAGAGTGAGACAAGATCGTATGTAATCGGCCCGTACACAGCATCTTGAAAATCCAGTATGCCCGGGTTACCGCTTTGCAGCACCATCAGGTTACGGGAGTGATAGTCCCGATGGACAAATACTTGTGCTTGCGCGAGATTATTAGCGAGTAGTGTGTCAAACACTCGGTTGAGGTCTGCACGCTGCTTGTCATCCAATGCAGCGTTTCTGTGCTTGCTTAAGTACCAATCAGGGAACAACATGAGCTCGCGTTGCAGTAGCTCGCGATCGTACTCGGGCAATTGGCCGGGTGCGCTGTGCACTTGAAGCTGTACCAGCGCCTCGATGGCATCGAGGTAGAGTTTGTGCGCGGTATCTGCGTTTAGCTGGGTGAGATAGGTGGTGTTGCCAAGATCTGTCAACAGCAGGAAGCCTCGTTCAATATCGCTGGCCAGAATAGTGGGCACCGTCACCCCGGTCGTCGCAAATAATGCCGCAACTTGAACGAAAGGACGCACATCCTCTTGTGGTGGCGGCGCATCCATCACGATCAGGGTGCTGCCATCGGTGGTATCGACCCGAAAATAGCGCCGAAAGCTGGCATCCGAGGAGGCCGGACGCAGGCTGGCAGGCAGAGTTTTGGGTGCTTCAAGTTTGGCAAGCCAGTCGGTCAGTTGCGACAGGCGGAGTTCGTTATTTACGGGGGTGCTCATAGGGGAGGAATAGGGATATACAGCTGCTGAAGGAGCTTGGGCAGCCAGTGAGATCCCATATAATAAGGGATTCGCCTGTCGTACGAGGCGCGTCCCCGCAGAGTGTGCATTTTTCATGGTTTGGAGATTTTCCCGCGCGCTAGCCCGGACTTTTGCCCGCAAAGTTCTATGCCTGACGGTGGCCTGGGGATTGTTTTCGACCATGGTCATGGCGCAGCAACCTGCAGTCGCCGACCGGTTTAAGCAGGAGGAAGCCTCCACCATCGTCGAGGGTCGGCGTCTGTCCGGACGACCAGACCACGAGATCCGTATCCAAAATGAGGTCGAGATAACGCGTGGCTCAACCACCGTGAATGCAGACGAGATTTATTACGATATCGTCGATGATCGCATCGAGGCCAATGGCAATGTGCAGGTAATGCGGGGCGGTGATCGATTCAATGGCGAAGTGCTAAAACTGAAACTTGATACCGGTGTCGGGTACATGAATAGTGTGGTGTACCGCCTTCTTAGACGTAATGCGCAGGGCCACGCCGAGAAGATCAGTTTTGATTCTGAAGACGTTGCCACTGTGGTCAATGGTGTCTACACCACCTGTAATGGCCCCGACCCGGATTGGTACTTGAAGACAGGCCGTTTGACCTTGGATGAGGGGGCAGCGATAGGCGAGGCGCGTAATGCTGTGCTGGTATTCAAGGGTGTGCCTGTGATGGGCGCACCAAGCGTTTCATTTCCTCTGGACGATGGCAGGAAATCGGGCTTTCTTGCGCCCACCATGACGACTTCCACCACCACAGGTCTTCAGATTACCACCCCCTATTTCTGGAACATCGCCCCGAACCGGGACTTGACGTTTTTCCCGCGATATTTTTCGAACCGCGGTCTCATGCTAGGTGCGGATGCACGTTATCTGGAAAGAGAGTTCGCGGGCGAGACGCGATTCGAGTTCATGAATGATGCCGAGTACGATGGTCTGAGGCGTTATGCGCTCAGGACGCGTCATAACCACACGCTAGCCCAGGGCCTGGGTCTCGCGCTGGATTACAACCGAGCTTCAGACGACAATTACTCGAGGGATTTCCCGCTCAGCCATGTGTTTGATCGCCCGGGGGTGAACCGTCGACTATTGAACCAAACAGCGACGCTGAGCTATAGCCCAGGTGGCCCCTGGAGCGGTACATTTCAACTCGCAGATTTTCAGGTACTACAAGATCCAAATGCGCGGATTCGCGAACCATATGCCCGTCTACCCCAGATCAACCTTAACTACTCGGACTATAGCGATAGCGGTTTCGCGCTAAGCATGCCATCCCAGTACACGAAGTTCGTACACCCAACCGCCGTGCAAGGCGATCGCCTGATCGTCAATCCTCGTTTGACTTACAACATGTTGCAGAGCTCGGGCTTCTTTATTCGTCCCAGCCTCTCCGCGCATGGGACCTTGTATAACTTGAGCCAGATCAGCAATCCGGCTATGACCGCACCCGGTCGACTGGTTCCTACGATGTCGTTGGATTCCGGGCTTGTATTTGAGCGAGAGACGCGCTTCTTAGGCAGGGATGCCTCACAAACGCTGGAGCCACGGATGTTCTATGTTTATACGCCTTACGTGGCACAGAACGGCGGGCTTTACCCGAATTTTGATTCGACTATTGCCGACCTCAGTTACGGCATGATGTTTCGGGAAAATCGGTTTATTGGGAACGATCGGATCTCGGATGCTAATCAGGTAACACTTGCAATAATTTCTCGTTACCTTGAGGTAGATGGCGCGGAGCGCCTGAGGATGGCGGTTGCTCAGCGGCTTAATGTGAAGCCATCAAGAGTGGGGCTCGGCAATGATCTTGCCATCAACACGGAGGAGAAATCTGATGTCATGGTGTTGGGTAGTGGCCGCGTGACCCGGGAAACGCGAGTCGACGCGAATTTCCAGTACAACCAGGACCGGGCAGAGATAAATCGAGTGAATTTGGGTGTCTACTGGCAGCCAGAGCCCTTCAAGGTACTGAATATGCAGTACCGTCGTGACTCGCGTAATTTGGCAGATATCCCGAACACTAAATATGAGTTGGTTGATTTGTCTACCCAGTGGCCAATTTCAGCGCGCTGGTCGGGGGTGGGCCGTATCAACTACTTGCTGGATGAAAAACGGATTGGTCAGTCGCTGTTGGGCTTCGAGCATCAAGCAGATTGCTGGGCGTTTCGTATGGTCGGGCAATTCATACCGACCGCGGTGGGAGTAACGAATACGACTATTTTTGCTCAACTCGAATTCAATGGCTTATCGTCATTAGGAACTAACCCGATGCGGGCTTTGCGTATGAATATTCCTGGCTATCAGTCACACAGCCAGGGTTCGATGCCGATGCAATAGGACATTTACCGAGACCGAACCTGAGTGCTGGTTGAATCCGGCGTTTCAAATTTTTACTTAACCACTATGCAAAAAATTAATTTGATTGTCCCGATCAAAACTTGCTTTATCGCTACCCTGGCAATCGCGCTCAGTGGCACGCCCTCAGTCCAGGCGCAGGATAAAAGTGCCTCCTCCCGCCAACCCGAGCTGGTGGATACCATCGTTGCCGTTGTCAATACCGATGTCATCACGCTGAAGGAGTTGAACGAAAGGATAAAGTCGGTCGAGCAGCGCATGTCTCGTCAGAAGATGCAACTACCACCACGCGAATTACTCCGCAAGCAGGTGATTGAGCGCATGATTCTGAACCGTGCCCAAATTCAACAAGCGCGTGAATTTGGTATCCGAGTCGATGATCTGGCATTGGATCGTGCGATTGCCCGTATTGCCGAGCAAAACGGTATTACGGTACAAAACCTGCGTGACCAGCTTGAGCGTGATGGCGTCTCCTTTGCGCGCTTTCGGGAAGAGGTTCGCGAAGAGATTACCCTGCAGCGTTTGCGTGAGCGTGAGGTCGACAACAAATTGCAGATTACGGAATCCGAAATCGATAGCTTCCTGGCCTCTTCAGCGACAACTAGTGCCGACGCTCAACAAGAGATCAATATTGCACAGATACTCGTGCGCGTTCCCGAGAATGCTTCCGCACAGCAGATTGCGGATCGCAAGAAACGTGCGGAACAAGCGATAGAACAGCTCAAGTCGGGTGGTGAGTTTGCAAAAGTCGCTGTTAGTTTCTCGGATGCTGGAGATGCCTTGTCGGGCGGCGATCTAGGATGGCGTAGCCCATCGCGCTTACCACAGTTATTCGTTGAAGCGACCGAGAAGCTCGCGGAGGGTGAGGTGGCGCCATTGGTGCGCAGCGCAAATGGGTTTCATATACTGAAGCTGGTTGGTCGCCGTGCCGTGGGCGCAGCTAAATTGGCAGCCTCGAATACTGTGCAGCAAACTAGGGTGCGTCACATCCTTATCAAAGTGAACCAGATCGTCTCTGCACCCGAGGCGCGGCGTAAGCTGCTTGAGTTGAAGGCTCGTCTAGATAATGATGCCGCAAAGTTTGAAGACTTGGCACGGCTCTACTCGAACGATGGCTCTGCAAGCAAGGGCGGTGAACTTGGCTGGATCTATCCGGGGGATACCGTGCCCGACTTCGAGCGCGCTATGAATGCACTTAAGCCGGGAGAGATTAGTCAGCCCGTTGAATCTCCTTTTGGTTATCACCTGATCGAGGTTCTCGAGAGAAAAACGGAAGAATTATCCCGCGAGCGTCAGCGCATGGTGGCGCGTCAGGCTTTACGCGAGCAGAAACTCGAAGAAGCGTATGAAGATTGGCTTCGGCAATTGCGCGACCGCGCTTATGTCGAATACCGATTGGATGACACGGCGCGCTAGTCCAGCCGTACGGCAATGACACGACCACGAATTGCGATCACCTGTGGCGAGCCAGCAGGCATTGGCCCGGAGATTGCGCTGCGTGCGGTGCTTGAAGTAGGTGATGCTGATTGTTTACTGATCGGGGACGCTTCGCAAATCAAAGCGCTGGCAACCCTGATAGCACCGGCTAGGGTATTGCGGACGGTTCATTCTGCCGCTGAGCTGGCGGCCCATCAAAACACGCTTTGCGTGCTAGACGCTCCACTAGCCACAGCGCCTATTCCAGGACAATTGGACGCGCGCAATGGGCTTGCTGTGTTGAAGATGTTGGACATGGCGATTGATGCTGCAGTGGCGGAAGACGTGGATGCGATTGTCACTGCCCCGGTGCAGAAGCGAACCATCAATGATGCTGGTCATGCCTTTACCGGGCATACCGAGTATTTGGCCGAGCGTACGAATACTGACCATGTTGTGATGATGCTGGCCGGTGATACCGACGACGGTATGCTACGCGTCGCGTTGGCTACGACCCATTTGGCACTGGCAGATGTTCCAGCAGCTATTTCAACAGAGAGTCTGATGACGACGCTGACGATCGTGCATGACGATCTTGTACGTCGATTTGGTATTCCTGATCCACGGATCCTTGTTACTGGGCTTAACCCGCACGCTGGCGAGGGCGGGTATCTAGGGCGCGAGGAAATTGAGCAGATCACGCCTGCCATTACACGGGCGCGTGATCTGGGATGGCAGGTGAGCGGACCTTATCCGGCAGATACCCTGTTTCAGCCCAGATATCTACGAGACGCAGATTGTGTTCTCGCGATGTATCACGACCAAGGTTTGCCAGTGTTGAAGCATGCGACCTTTGGCCATGGTGTCAACATTACCTTAGGCTTGCCCATCATTCGTACCTCGGTGGATCACGGTACTGCACTGGATCTGGCAGCCGCGGGCTTGGGTCATGCCGATCACACGAGTATGCATGAGGCGATTCGCGTAGCGTGTCAGATGGTACGCTCGAGCCGATGAAACATCTTCCGAAGAAAAGATTCGGACAGAATTTCCTGCACGACGCTGGTGTACTTCAGCAGATTATTGAAGCGATCGCGCCTGCACCGGAAGATCGCATGATCGAGATAGGACCCGGCAAAGGCGCCATGACGGTTCGCTTGCTTGCGCACCTGAATGAACTTCATGTCGTCGAACTTGATCGTGATTTGGTCATGCTGCTGCAAAAAGCATTTGCCAATCGGTCATTGAAAATTCACTCAGCGGATGCCTTGCAATTCGAGTTCGATCAACTGCGCACGGATGAGCGAAAGCTCCGGATCGTCGGTAACCTTCCGTACAACATATCGACCCCTTTACTATTTCATTTGGCGCAGTACGCGCCCTTGGTCAAAGATCAGCATTTCATGCTGCAAAAGGAAGTTGTTGAGCGCATGGTGGCGGCGCCCGGAGGGCGTGATTACGGCCGACTCTCTGTCATGCTGCAATGGCGCTACCACATGAGCCAGTTGTTTGTGGTGCCGCCGCAGGCTTTCGACCCGCCACCCAAAGTCGAATCGGCGATTGTGCGCATGATCCCGATCGCCCAGCCACTTGTATGCGAGCAGCGATTTCTTGAGCAGGTCGTGACGACCGCTTTTTCGCAGCGTCGCAAAGTGATTCGTAATAGTTTAGGTAGTCTGTTTTCCGAGTCGCAGCTGATAGAAGCGGGAGTTAATCCCCAAGCGAGACCGGAGACTATCGGTCTTGACGCATTTGTCTACCTGGCGCGGATACTCGAGGCGTAAAGAGTACGTAGTTCTCGCGGTACGGTGATTCTGTGGCCGACGACAATGAGTGGGGCGATAAGGGCTAAACGCGAGCGCAGGTCGTCAGAATTTCGGTAACAGCGAAGGCTCATGATCGCGAAGTGCCTTGCGCGCCTGCTCGAATTCCGGAAAAACCGACTGCACGGTCGCCCAGAACTGTGGGCCGTGATTCATCTCGCGTAGATGAGATAGCTCATGGGTGACCACATAATCAATATTGGGCAGCGCAAAATGCATTAAACGCCAGTTCAGGCGAATCCTGCCGTCTACGGTGCACGATCCCCATTGCGTTGATGCCGACGATAGCGCAAAGTTCTTGTAGCTGACACCGAGTTTCTCGGCATACAGTGCCAGTCGTTCCGCAAATACCCGTTTTGCCTCGCTCTGCAGCCAGCCTTGTACACGATCTTTCAGTTGCTGCTCGGTAGCAGAGTTCGGCAGACTAAGGTGCAGCTCGCGAGTCTCAGCATTGAAGTAGGCGCCGCCGAGGCTGCCTGATTCAGCGATACGAAGGGTGATGTCGACACCAAGATAAGGCAGTGTCGCGCCGTCGCGCCAAACCATCGCTGGCTGCAGTCGCCGTACCGAGCGCTCCCGCTGCTCGTTCATTTTCCGGAAAATCCATTGCTGCTTGCTGGCGATAGCTGCTTCTATCTCATTCATCGTGATCCAGCGCGGCGCACTGACACGCAAACCATCATCATCAATCAGAAATC